>DAOUMQ010000146.1:0-2903 GCA_034410425.1 Dehalococcoidales bacterium
ACCATCACGCCTTTCTTCTCTATTATCATCGCAGGTATGTCAAAGACGGCCAGCTTGACGGCGGCGCCTTCTTTAAGCTCCCCCTCCTTGCAGTTGACCACGCGGGAGATGAGCTTACGCCCCCCGCCCAGGTCGACCAGGGCATGAATCAGGGGCGCCTCAAAGCCCAGAGGCACCCCGGCCACCTCCTCGGTAAAGCGCAGCACCTTACCCTCGGTGGGCAGGTCAACCCACTCCAGGTCATCCGAATTGCATTTGGGGCAGACGACCCGGGGCGGGAAAGGCTCACTGCCGCACTTCTTGCACTTGGTGGTGGTAAACCTATTCTGCCGGAGGTTCTCATAGAACTGGTGAATTCGGTTAAATTCCTTGGCCTCCAAGGGATAAAGGTCCATGGTCGATGGGTATAAACCGTCTAAAATGGGTACTCCCAGTACTGTCATGACTATCCCCCTTATTGTAATTCTCTTAAAATGCTTTAGGGCTCTCTTCCGTAGATGAGTATGGTATGCTCAACATTAAGCCCGCTCAAGTTATGAGTCAGCCCAATCTGGGCGCCTTCCACCTGGTTTATCGCCCTTCCCTGCAGCTGGTGGAGCGTCTCCCGCGCCTGGCGGATGCCGGTGGCGCCGAAGGGATGGCCGCAGGAGAGAAGGCCGCCATCAGTGTTTACCGGCACCTTGCCCCCGAAATCGTTCTGTCCCGATTCGACAAAGTGCCCCCCCTCGCCCTTCTTGCAGAAGCCCAGGTCCTCCATCTCGACAATCTCCGAGATGGTGAAGCAGTCGTGGGTCTGGGCGACATCGATATCGTCGGGGCCGACCCGCGCCCTTTCGTAAACCTTCTTGGCGGCGGTCCTTAAGTGGAGCCAGTCGGCCAGGTGTTCACCGGGCCAGTTCATCGACATGCTGTGAAGGGTCGCCTGCGCCGTTCCCCGGATATAGACCAGGGGCCTGTCGCTGAGCTCCTTCGCCTTATCTTCGTGGGTCAACAGCACGGCGGCACAGCCATCGGTAACCGGGGTGCAGTCGAAGAGGCTCAAAGGAGGGGCTATGGGCCGGGCGGCCATCACCTCTTCCAGGGTAACCGCCTTCTGGAAATGCCCCTTGGGGTTATTGGCACCGTTGCGGCGGTTCTTGACCGAGACGGCGGAAAGCTGTTCCTTGGTGGTGCCGTAGCGTTTCATGTGCTCCTGGGCGGTCATGCTGAAGAAAGGAGGCGGCAGACCTATACCCTGGGCTCCGTCCCAGTCATGGTCTATGGAAGCCAGCTCGCTGTAGTAGGTCTCCCAGCGCTGCGGCGTATAGAGCTTCTCGCCGCCGGCTATCATCACGACATCGGCCAGACCCGCCCTTATCAGCCCCGTTGCCAGGATAATGCCCGAACTGCCGCCGGCGCACAGGGTATCCACCCTGGTGCAGATACTGGTCGGCTTGAGGCCGACGCGCTCGGCCATTACCGGAGCCGCATTAACCTGAAAAGAGCGCCGTCCACAGTAAGAAGAGGCGAACAAGAGACCGTCCACGTCCGCTCTCTTGAGCGCCGGGACATCGTCAAAACAGTCCTTAGCCGCCTCCTGAGTCATGTCTACGATGCTTGCCTCCCTGACCCCCCACTTACTCATGCCGCCGCCGATGATACAGACCTTTCTATCCGGCATTTTTAACCCTCCTTATCCTAAAATCTAGACCTTGTTGAACTCGTAGGCAACCCTGTTATCGGGCAGTTTCACCGGGCTTAGCGCCAGGCTCATGCCCACCTTGATATCCTCCGGCTTGATATCCCGGCTCAAGCGGGCCAGGACCTGAATACCCCCCTCGAACTCGCCCAGAGCCAGAATATAGGGAGCATCGTTCTCAAAGCCGGTGGGACCGTAATTGACTATGGTATAGGTATTAAGCTTGCCCTGCCCCTTGATTTCAAACCAGTCGACATCGCTGGAGAGGCAGGCGGGGCAGTCCGCCTTGGGCGGGAAGTAGCGAGCCCCACATTGCCGGCACCTGGTGGCCATTACTTTGCCTGCCTCCAGGTAGGTCATAAAATCAGCCGCCTTGGCGGCTGCCGTAAAGCTAACGGTGCCAAAATTCTCAAAGCCCATCAGGCTACCTCCTCAAGATGGTTACGTTGCCGTATTGCCCGATACCGCCTATATTGTGGACCAGGCCTACTTCGGCGCCCTTCACCTGAGCCTCGGTGGCCTGCCCCCGCAGTTGTCGAACAATTGTTCTTATCTGCGAGCCTCCGGTGGCGCCGATAGGATGACCTTTAGAGAGCAGACCGCCGTCGACGTTCACCGGAATCTTGCCATCGGCATAGGTCCGCCTGTCCTCTATCAACCCCACCCCCTCCCCGGGCTTGGCGAAGCCCAGGTCCTCGTAAGCCAGAATCTCGGAAACGGTAAAGCAATCGTGGACCTCGGCCACGTCGATATCCTGCGGTTTAAGGCCGGCCATCTTGTATGCCTGTTTGCCCGCTTCTTGAGCGCACTCCAGGCCGGTGAGCGATTTCCTTCCGGCCATGGTCATGGTATCGGTGGCGGCGCCGAGGCCGATAATCCAGACCGGGACTTGAGTTATCCCTTTAGCCACATCGCCCCTGGCCACGATGATGCAGGAGGCGCCGTCGGCATTGGCGCAGCAGTCGAACTTTTTAAGCGGGCTGGTTATGACCTCTGAGGTCATAATATCCTCCAGGTTAAGCTCCTTGCGGTAGGTAGCCTTGGGATTAGTCGCCCCGTAGTGCGAGTTCTTGACCCGCACCTTAGCCAGGTGCTCCTCGGTAGTGCCGTACTTGGCCATGTGGGCCCGGGCATACATAGCGTAGCCGGCGGGCATGGTCAGGCCGAAGGGCGACTCCCAGATTATATCCGCCCCCCGCCCCATCCTCTCGGCGGCATCGCGGGA
>DAOUMQ010000147.1:0-1729 GCA_034410425.1 Dehalococcoidales bacterium
AGCCCCCTCCCCCTTAAAAGCGAGTTGATAGAGGTTCCAACCTCTATCGGGTGGGTTGGGTGGGTAAGAATACCCCTCTATATTATAGCTTAAAGTCCCCGTATTTCTGGATATAGGGGATGAGTCCGCCCTGATTAAGGATGCGCAGCATTATATCGGGCATCTTAGCAAAGGTGAGCTCGTTGCCGTTGGTGGTGTCTTTTATCACGCCTTTTTTGAGCTCTATCTTCAGCTCGTCCCCGTCATCGATTTTATCGGTATCACATATTAACACCGGCAGCCCCAGATTGATAGCGTTGCGGAAGAATATCCGCGCTACCGATTTGGCCAGTATAGCGCTTACCCCGGACATCTTTATCACCAGGGGGGCGTGCTCCCGGCTGGAGCCGAGCCCGAAGTTGTTGCCGGCAACGATAACCCCGCCCTTCTTTACCCTGGAGACAAAAGTAGGGTCGGCGTCTTCCAGGACGTGTTTGGCCAGCTCGCGCAGGTTGCTCCTGAGGTGGGCATAGCACCCCGGTATTATATGGTCGGTAGAGATGTTATCGCCGAACTTGAAGGCTTTGCCCTTTAGCATCTAGCTCACCTCTCTGGGGTCGGTGATTTCACCGCTGATGGCGCTGGCGGCCGCCGTCGCCGGACTGCTCAGGTAGATAAAGGCCTGAGGGCTGCCCATTCGCCCCTTGAAGTTTCGGTTGGCCGTGGAAAGGCAGGTTTCCCCTTCGGCCAGCACCCCCTGGTGCAGACCGAGGCAGGCACCGCAGCCCGGGGGCAGGATAATGGCTCCGGCTTCGACTAAAGTGCGGATGTAGCCGGCGCTGATAGCCGAAAGCAATACCTGCGGCGAAGCCGGGCCAATGATTAACCTGGTCTGGGGGTGGCGCTGCTTTCCCTTCAGAATGGCGGCGGCTATGGCTAGGTCCTCCATCCGCCCGTTGGTGCAGGTGCCGATGAATACCTGCTGGATTTTAGTCCCTTTAAGACTTCTGGCCGTAGCCACGTTATCCACGGTGTGGGGCTTGGCCACCATCGGTTCCAGGGAGGCCAGGTTGATGCTGATGGTCTTTTCATAGACGGCGTCGCTATCGGCGGAAAGGGGCTGATAGCTGTCGCCGCGCTTTTGGGAATTCAAGTAGTGGCGGGTAACCTTATCGGCGGGGAAAAGCCCCACCTTAGCCCCGGCCTCCACGGCCATGTTAGCCACGGTGAACCGGTCGGACATGTTTAAGCTGGACAGCCCCTCGCCGCCGAACTCCAGCGCCTTGTAGGTGGCGCCGTCGGCGCCGATGTCGCCGATGAGGTGAAGGATAAGGTCTTTAGCCCCCACCCGCCGGCCGAATTTGCCGGAGAGGACTATCTTTACCGTCTCCGGCACTCGGAACCAGCTCTTGCCCAGGGCGAAGATGATGGCCACGTCCGAGGAGCCCATGCCGGTGGCGAAAGCCCCCAGGCCGCCGGCGGTTACAGTATGGGAGTCGGCACCGACGATGACATCCCCCGGCCTGGCCAGGGATTCGGCCACAATCTGGTGGCAGATGCCGCCGCCGACATCGTAGATGAGGCAGCCCGTCTCCTGGGCGAACTGGCGTAATAGCTGGTGGTCGTTGGAAACCTCGCGCTTGGGGCTGGGGGCGGCGTGGTCAAGGAATAGGGCCGTCTTTTTGGGGTTGGCCAGGCGCTTGGCGTTGCCGGCCTGGAACTGCCTTATCGTCAGTGGGCCGGTGGTGTC
>DAOUMQ010000148.1:0-3485 GCA_034410425.1 Dehalococcoidales bacterium
AAGCAAGACGTGTCTCAAAACGATGGGGAGGGGAGGAATAAAAGAATGGAAGAGAGGCACCTGCCTCTTTTGGGTGGGAGGGTGGGAAGAAAGACCACTGATAGGGGCTTTCGGAGTTGTTGACTATAGTGGTATAATAGTATTACGGGGGTGAGGTTGGGGGGAATCGAGAAATGCGCTTTGGATATAGGTTGTATTGTTCTTGCTGGTGGCAAAGGCTTACGTTTGGGGAGAAAAGATAAGGCTCTAGAGACAGTTGACAGCAAGAGTTTGCTCCAGCGGGTGGTATCCCAAATCAGCCCCTTTAGTGACGATATCATTATAGTTACGGCCAGGGGCAAGTCCTTTTCCCGGTTCAATAGCGGCTCTGGTATTAGAGTCATAGCCGATGCTTACCCGGGTAGGGGTGCCCTGGTTGGTCTGGGTACCGGGTTAGCCGCCTCAAACTCGTGGTATAACCTTGTTGTCGCCTGTGATATGCCCTTCCTCAATCAAGCCCTGCTGCGTTATATGCTGGAGCTTTCGGCTGGCTTTGACCTGGTTATTCCCCGCGTAGGCGGGTTGGTGGAGCCGCTTCACGCCGTATACTCAAAGAACTGCCTGGCTCCTGTGGAAAGTCTGCTTGAGCGGGGCGAGCGGAGGTTCAGCCCGCTTTTCGGTATGGTCAAGGTCAGATATGTAGAGGCGGAGGAGATTGACCGCTTCGACCCCGAGCACTTGAGCTTTTTCAATGTTAATACCGAGGCCGACCTGGAGAGGGCAAAGCAGTTGGCGAAGGGGATAAAGTGATAAGCGTTGAGCAGGCCCTGGAGAAAATTCTGGAGAACATAAGCGTTCTTGAGGTGGAAGAAACCCCGATACTGAGCTGTCTGGGGCAGGTCCTGGCCGAGGATATAACTTCCACCATTAATATCCCCCCGCTGGACAATTCGGCTATGGACGGCTATGCCGTCAGGTCGGCTGATACTAAAGGCGCCAGCCGGAAGTCGCCCCGTACCTTGAGCGTTATCGGCACCGTTACCGCTGGTTCTATCTTTCCCTCCGAGGTAAAGAAGGGGACGGCGGTGCGGATTATGACCGGGGCGCCGATACCCAAGGGCGCCGACGCCGTGGTCAGGTTTGAGGATACCGATGAGTCGGAGCGAAAGGCAGGCTCATCGGAGGTAGGCATCCTCACTGAAGCGCCCCCCGGGCTGGAAGTGCGGCGGGCGGGCGAGGATATCACCGCCGGCTCGCTGGTGCTTAAAAAGGGTACGGTAATAAGGCCGGCCGAGGTCGGCGTCCTGGCTTCGCTGGGCCGGAGCGCGGTGAAGGTTATCCGCCGCCCGGTGGTGGCTGTTCTGGCCACCGGCGACGAAGTAGTCGATATCGCCAAGCCTCTGCCGGAAGGCAAGATATACAACAGCAACACCTACAGCGTGGCGGCGCTGGTCCTGCGCTACGGGGGCATCCCCAAGATACTGGGCATAGCCGCCGATATGGAAGAGTCACTGGTGGCCAAGCTCCACCTCGGGCTGGACGCCGATATGCTGGTAACCTCCGGCGGCGTCTCTTTTGGCGATTACGATATCGTCAGGGACGTCCTGGCCAAGGAGGGCGAAATCGTCTTCTGGAGGGTGCGCCAAAAGCCGGGGAGGCCCTTAGCCTTCGGCATGGTTAAGGGAGTGTCTAAGAGGGGTGGGGTCAGGAAGATACCCCTCTTTGGCCTAGCCGGCAATCCGGTCAGCGCCATGCTTAACTTTGAGCTCTTCGCCCGCCCGGCTCTATTTAAGATGATGGGCCGGGAGCCCCTGGCCAAGCGCACCCTGGAAGCGGTCATTGATGAAGATATTGAAAACAGCGACGGGCGCCGCATCTTTGCCCGGGCCATTGTGGCCAGGCGCGGCAGTAAGTACTTCGCCCGGCTTACCGGCCCCCAGGGCTCAGGGGTCTTGACCTCTATGGCTCTGGCTAACGGCCTGGTGGTCGTCCCTGAGGATACCCCCGGCGTGAAAAAAGGTGATACAGTCCAGGTGATGATGCTGGACTGGAGTGAATCGGTAGAGTAAGGCGTTTTTTAGGAGGCAGTCTTGATATTTGATGCAGGGGGGTTTGTCTTTGAGCCCCCGTCGGTGATATCCAGGGCGCGGCGGGTCTTGATTAAGCCCAGCGCCGCCTACCCGGTAGCCTATCCGGTGACCACCAGCCAGGGCATGCTGGAGACGATAATTGAGGGCATCAGGCAGGTGAGCGATGCCGATATCCTCATTTTAGAGGGCACTCCCACCGGGGAGCCGGTCTACCCCATATATCAGGCCCTGGGCTACGATTTCCCCCGGGTATTGATGCTGGATGTCAAGGACTGCATCTGGGTGGAGGTGGACAATCCCCTCCCCAAGCCCCTGGTGGTGCCTACCTTCTGGGTGCCCAATGTCATCCTTTCCTGCGACTACCTGATAACGGTGGCGCCGCTGAAAGTTATTGAAGGCAGGGCTAGTTTGAGCATAATGAACCTGCTCACGGTACTGCCCAGCGCCAAGTATGGTGAGGAGGCGGCGGGGGGTTGGGAAGAGCTATACGAGCTGGGGATAGACCAGGCGATAGCCGACCTCTATTTCACCTTGCCCTTTGACCTGGGGATTATCGAAGCCCGCCAGAAGTTCACCGGGCAGGGAGCCCCCCTTCAGGGCGAGGTCGAGGAGTACGGCCAGGTCTTCGTCGGTGAGCCCTACGAAGTAGACAGCGAGGCTTCCCGGACACTGGGGCTTAAAGCCGATTACCTCGATTTGATAAAAGAAGCCAGGGTGGGCTTGGAAGATTAAAGCGATTTTGAGGTATGAAGTATGAGTGACGACCAACCAACAGGGCGCTGGTTTATCGATTTAAAGTGGCTGGAGAAGAACAGCCGCTCCTTCTCGGTTCTGGCCCAGGGCGCCCTCTGCCCTAAGTGCCGTGAGCAGATAGAGGAGAAAAAAGAAGCGATGGCGGCGGCTGACCTCTTAGCTCACATAAAGGAATGCTGTTCTTTAGCCCCTGAGTTTATCACCGAAAGGTCGCCTGTGCTGGAGAGCGTATTTCGGCTTTTCCTGGCTAACGGCAACCAGCCCCTGGCTCTTGATGAGATGAGCAAGCAGTTGGCTGAGCGGCGGGGCGGCGCCCCTCATGCCGCCTCGGTGGCGATCCTATCTCGCCTGCTGGGTAATGAGCGCTTTTACGGGCTGAGGCAGGTCGCCTAGAACCTTATGGTGAACTCGGAATAAATCCCGGTATAATCCGACCAGCTGGTAATTACATTTTCCACGCTAGCCGCCGGCGGTCCCACCCTGAGGTGGCTGATTAGCTCTTCCAGTTGCTTTCTTTCTCCCTCAGCGACCACCTCTACCGAGTCTCCTCGGGGCAGATTTTGCGTAAAGCCGGTCAAGCCCAGCCCCCTGGCCAGGCGCGCGGCATAGGCGCGAAAGAAGACGCCCTGGACGTCCCCGGATACTATTACTCTGAGCGAGGCT
>DAOUMQ010000149.1:0-7397 GCA_034410425.1 Dehalococcoidales bacterium
CCAGAGGTCTACCAGCTGGTGAAGCAGGATATAGACAGAGTGAATCGGGCTTTACCAGCGGGCACTAGGATCAGGAAATACGTAAACCTGCACAAGGAGTTTGACCCTGACGAGGCTGAGTTAACCAGAAACAGGAAGCTAAGGAAGGCATTTATGCAAGAGCGCTACCGCGAGCTTATCAATGCTATCTATAGTAACAAGGCCGAGGTGCCTGTAGAAGCCCAGGTCAGATATCGTGATGGGCGGATGGGAACAATAAAGACTACTCTTTGCATCCAGTCTGTTAAAGGAGCTGGCCGGTGACATTCTTTTTACAGTTAGTGATAAGCGGTTTTGCCCTAGGGATGGTCTATGCCCTGATTGCTATAGGCTTTGTCATCATCCTCAAATGCTCCAAGGCATTTAACATTGCCCAGGTACACTTTGTCATGATTGGCGGTTACTTGGGCTTTACCTTCCTGGTAACCTTCCATCTGCCGGTATGGGCTAGCCTGCTGGCGGCGATAGCAGTGGCTATTGTAATGGGACTGTTAATAGAACGCCTTACCCTGCGCCCCTTAGTGGGTCAACCGGTACTGGCGGTCATCATGATGACCATAGCCTTGGCCACTGTGTTTGAAGGGCTGGCAACCCTGATTTGGGGCGGTGAATATAAGGCCTACCATGGAGTGCTGCCGAACATAACATTAAGAATTGGTGAGCTATCCATACCCTCAGAGATGGTAATTGGGATAATAGTGTCTGTTGTTGCCGTAGTTATACTCATGCTTCTCTTCCGCTACACCAAAAGCGGGCTGGCAATGAGAGCCACCGCCGAGGATGAGCAGGTGGTGCAGAGTGCCGGTATTAAGGTAACTACCGTTTACGCCCTCTCTTGGGTAATTGCCTGTGTTGTTGGTGTCATCAGCGGCATTATTTTAGGCGGTGTATCTGGTGTTATGGTACCAATGGCTAATGTTGGCCTTAAAGCATTCGCGGTAGTGCTGCTGGGGGGGATAAACTCAGTCGGTGGGGCTATTGTTGCGGGAATAACACTGGGTGTGCTGGAGAATGTGGCCGCTGGCTACCTAGACCCGCTCTTGCCGGCTGGTGGGGGGCTGGCTAATGTCTTCCCGTTTATCATCATAATAATCGTGTTAATCATCAGGCCCTACGGTCTGTTTGGTCTGGCAGAGATAGAAAGGATTTAATGAATGGCTTTGCCCAGCGGAACCTTTAACCAAAGCTACGCTCAGGATATGGCTATCTTCCGCACCAAGACGCATTGGATAGTGCTGCTTGCCTTCCTTGCCTTTCTTTTCACCAGTCCGCTCTATTTCGGTGACAGAATACTGACCATAATGACCACAATCGGCATCACCGTCATCAGTGTTCTCGGTCTTAGTATTCTAACCGGATACTGCAATCAAATCTCCATAGGTCATGCCGGCTTTATGGCAGTAGGTGCCTATACCTCTGGTATCCTTACTGCCCATTTGGGTTGGCCATTCTGGGCAGCTCTACCCTGCGCCGCCCTAATGGCGGGACTGGTGGGTTTAATCTTCGGCTTACCATCACTGAGGGTCAAGGGCTTCTACTTGATCATGGCGACAATAGCCGCCCACTTTATTATTATCTGGTTTATACTTCAATTCCGTAACATCACCGGCGGTGGTGATGGCTTAGCTGTGCCCAGGCCTGAGATAGGCGACTTTGTCTTTAGGTCCAAAGCCAGCTACTTCTACCTAGTGATGATAATTGCCTGTCTGGCGACATTCGTGTCTAAAAACATAGTCAGGACTAGGGTAGGCAGAGCCTTCATTGCTATCAAAGATAACGAGCTGGCGGCTGAGGTCATGGGAATCAATCTGTGGGCTTACAAGCTGCTGGCGTTCTTTATCGGTTGCGCTTTTGCCGGTGTGGCTGGCTCACTGCTGGTTCACTACGTTGCCTTTGCTACTGTCGACCAGTTTCCCTTCATGAATTCGGTATGGTATCTGGGCATGTTGATTGTCGGTGGTATGGGTAGCACCATGGGGGCCATCCTTGGCGTCGTATCCCTCAAGCTGCTGGATGAGTTGGTCACCATTGTTGGTCCAATCTTAGCAGCCGTCGTTGCCCCCCAGGCAGCCGCTTCACTCTCCCTCATCATGCGCGGACTAGTACTTATCGTCTTCCTCATCTTTGAGCCTAGGGGGCTGGCTCACCGGTGGCAGATGGTTAAGGCATATTTCCAGCTATGGCCTTTTTCACATTCAAAAACGGTATAACCCTACAAAGTATTTATAGTGAAAGGAGGTGATTGGATTCGAAAGAACGACAATTTACGGGGTAGACCAAATCAAACCAGAAAGGAGGAGAGATGGCTAAGATTAAGTGGGCATTTATAGCTTCCCTGATTATTATGCTGGTGGCATTGCCTATATTTGGTGCCTGCGAAGGGGAGGTAGCCCCGACAACCACGGCAACGCCAACGACAACAGCACCGCAACAGGTAACATTGTATGTCGGCGGTTGTTTTGCTTTGACTGGTGCCTACGCTGAGGATATGGCGGCAAGTCTGGCTGGCTATGAGGACTATATTGCCTGGGTGAATGAGAACGGGATTCTGGCTCCGTGGTACCCAGATAGGACAATCCCCGATAATGTAACCTTTGAGGTGCTATGGCGAGATGATGAGCTCAATGTAGAGAAGGTGTTGTCCATCTATGAGGAGCTTAAGGATCTAGGACTCTTGGTCGAGAGGGTATCAGGATCGCCACAGGCGCTGGCGCTGATGGACCTGATGAATGAGGACCGCATCGGTGCCACCAGTGCGGCTGCTGGACCCTATCTCCTGTCGCCGCCAAGGACCATCTTCACTAATTACCCTATTTATACCGACGACTGTGCCGCCTTCGCCGATTGGTTCCTGGAGAACTGGGATGGAGCCGATGCCCCCAGGTTTGCCTTCCTCACCGCCGATAACGCCATGGGCAGGTCGGTTGTGACCGATGATATGATAGACTATCTGGAGAGCATCGGATATGAGGTAGTTGGCGAGCAGTATGTACCTTTGGTGCCCACCGCGCCGCCAACCACCCAGCTTTTGTGGCTGCAGGCCAATAATGTTGATGCTTGTTTCGGTGTCATGATTAACCCCGGTTCCCAGCCAACGGTAAAGGAAATGAACAACCTGAATATGGGGCCCGGTATGGATTACGAGATAACCTTTGGCTGTGCCACACCGAGTCACCTTCAGGTGTTCCTTCCCGCTATGGGTGAAGAGGGTAATGGTTTCGTCGTCGCCGGTGGCTACGCCTCTTGGGATGACACTGGTGAGGGAATAACCTTCGCCAACCAACTACTGGCGACATATCGCCCCGCTGAACTTGGAGCCATGCACATCATGTATGTAGATGGCATCGTCGAAGCCATGACCCAGGTTGAGGCAATGAGGCTAGCCATGATGGAGGTGCCTGCTGATGAGCTGACCTCGGCTGATGTCCTCGAATACGGCTTCTACATGATTGAGGACCTTTCCACCGGCGGCATCACCTGTACGCCGCTGACCTACGGCCCGAGTGATGTTGAGGGTGTTGACGAGGTACGTATCCAGCAGATACAGAATGGCCAGATTGTAGACATGGGCACCTACCCGTGTCACCATATCTACAGACACGAATAAGTATTGTTCCGGGAGCTCTATTGCCATAGAGCTCCCGGCGGCTCCCATTACCTTCAAAGGTGGTGCGAAAAGTTATCTCTATTATCCATAGGGATGGCTATTTCAGCCGGAACTTTGGAGATACTGGAAAACGTAATTCTATAGGTGGCCGAAAATCAGCCGGGGAATAAACGGGAAAAGGCGGGCTTGCCAGGGTGTGCCACTCGGCGTTCCTCACCGTCGTCAGTTTCCCCCACCCTCCCTGCAGCAGTGGCTTAAGCAGGGTAAGTGGCAGCCCGCCTTTTATCTAGATTATAATTATAGCGTTTTGCCTAACGTCAGGCAATAGCTTGTTTCGCGCCATCCAAAGGTTAAAAGGAGGTCAAGATGAGCTCAATCCAACAGGCCTTATCCATATTTAAAAAATTTGATTTTAAAAAAAAGCCAGTAGGTATTAAGTTCCTACCCAATAAACCGGATGGACTGAAGAGGCTAGATAAGATTCTGGATTTTTGTGAAATGCTCCCCGAAGCACAGGCAGGAAACGCTTTTTACGTTACCAAAGAGAACTTCACCTGCATCGGACCGCTGATACTGGGAATGATAGAGCATGAGCCTATTTTTGAGAGCGGGCAGGTAGGACCGAGGCTGGAAGTCCTCAAGGACGTACGTGCCAACCAGAGAATCTACCATGTAATCCCCAAACTACAGAAGGGTGCCGTTAACTATGTCGCCTTCGCGCCTTTGGACAAACTGACATTCGAGCCAGACGTATTAATCGTTACCGCTAATGTGAATCAGGCCGAAACCTTGCTGAGAGCCTTAAGCTACAGCAGCGGGAGAATGTGGTCGGCGAGGGGGACGACGGTTATCGGCTGCGCCTGGCTATACATTTACCCCTACCTAAGCGGCGAGTTGAATTTTACCATCACCGGTTTTGGTCACGGCATGAAAGCAAGGAAGCTATTTCCCGAAGGCCTGATACTCATGTCCATCCCTTATGACTTGCTCCCCGGCATAATAAATAATTTGCAGGATATGAAGTGGGTTCCTCGTTCCTACACTCTCGGCAGAGAGGGGCATAAGAAGAGGATTAAGAGAATAGTTGAAGAGCTGAAGCGGGAATCTCAAGCCAAGTAATATCATATTGTAAGGATGTTAATTGATTGTCATGGCAGAAAAGACCTGGAAGAATTATAAAGAAACGAAGCACGCCAAACCGTCCCCGTTAAAGGGCATCCGTGTGCTTGAGGTATGTACCCTACTTCTGGGCCCGGCCGGGCCGGGTTTTCTGGCCGAGATGGGCGCCGAGGTCATCAAGTGCGAGTTTCCCCCTATGGGCGACACCTGCCGTGACCTGACTCCCTTCGGCTATCTCTTTCGGGAGCAGGGGCCGGCCTTCGCCCACATGAACACCAACAAGTACTGGCTGGGGCTGGACCTGCACACAACCGAAGCCCAGGAAGTATTTCAAGAACTCGCCGCCAAGGCCGACGTCATCGAAAACAACCTTCGACCCGGAGTAATGGAGAGCTGGAATATCGGCTACCAGCAAATCAGGGAGATTAACCCCGGCATTATTTATCTGGCTAAGAACGGCTTTGGCCAGTGGGGGCAGTACGCCATGGAGAACCGACCATCAAATGACGGCGCCTCGCAGGCCTTTTCCGGCTATGCCTGGCTCTCCAGCTTCCCCGGCCAGCCGCCGCTGAAGAGCCGCCTCTATATCTGCGATAACTACGGGGCGTTGATGGGGGAACTGGCGGTGCTGGCCGCCCTGCACCACCGGGAAAGGACAGGCAAAGGGCAGTTCATCGAGCTTTCCCAGAGCGAAGCTATTATGCGGGCGATGAGCTGGGTCTGGCCCTACCAGCAGCTTACGGGCAAAATCGCCATGCCCGCCGGCAACCGTGATTTATCCATCTGCCGCGCCGACACCTTCTACTGCGGCGACGGCAGCTTTGTGGCTATAGCCGCGCCGGACCCGGATGAATTCAAGGGTTTATGCATGGCTATGGGTAAACCGGAGCTGGCCGACGACCCTCGCTTTAAAGACCACCTCACCCGGCTCAAGGATGATAACGCACAGGAAATCCTTAAAATCATCGCCGGCTGGGCGAGAACCAAGAGCTATAAAGAGATTGAAGAGCTAGCGGAAAAGCACGGCTTCGCCGCCAGTCATGTCTATAATACCAAGGAAGTGGTGGAGGATAAGCACTTCCGGGCACGGGGCTTTATGACCGAGGTTGATGACCCTATGCTCGGGCAATACCTCGACCATGAGTTCCCGGTGATGATGTCCAAGTCCCCACCCAAGGTGGAGTGGGCGTGCCGGCCGGTAGGCTTTGACAACGAATACATAATGACCGAGGTCCTGGGCAAAAGCGAGGAGGAGATTAAGCGGCTCTACGAATGCGGCGCCCTGGGCAAGTGGGCCGACGTGCCCACCCGTCGTCCGCCCTCAAACTGGGACGGCAAGGCCGGGCTGAGAACGCCGCTGGATCTTTCGTCGTTTGCCCGCAAGGCTCCCCCCTCTAAGAAAAACAAGGGAGCCCTTAAGGAACAAGCTGCCTTTTTGGCCCTGATAAGGGACCGGGACGACCCGGCCATTGCCCACACCCAGCCCGAAGCCCTGGATGATATAACCGTCCTCGACCTGAGCTACAAGAGCTATGCCGGCTGCTACTGTTCCTCAATGTTAGCCGAGCTCGGGGCTAAGGTGCTACGCATAGAGCCGCCTGAGGGCGATTTCATCAGGAGCTGCACCCCTTACGGCATGCTGCACAAGGGCGAGGGACTTAACTACCTGTCCGAGGGCAGGAACAAGCACCACATTACCCTCAACCTGAAAGAGGCCAAAGGTAGGGAGATACTGAAAAAATTGATCGGCAAAGCCGATGTGCTTATAGAGACCTTTAAGCCCGGGATTACGGATGAGTGGGGCATCGGCTACGAAGACCTAAAGAAGATTAACCACAGGCTGATATTCGCTTCCATAACTGGTTTCGGGCAGTTCGGGCCCATGGGCCACAACTCGATGCCCGACTACGATAATAGCGCCCAGGCCAGGTCGGGTGTACAGTCGGCGACGGGAGAGGTTATGCCCGAGGGTAAGAGCTACGATGATTGCCCCTGGGCAGTTCCAACCAAGACCGGCCCCTGGATAGCCTGGGTACAACCGGGGACGTTCATGGCCGTTGGTATTCTGGCTGCCTTACACTGGAGAGGGATGACCGGAGAAGGGCAGGCGCTGGATGTGGCCACGGCTGAGGCCTACGCCCGTTTTGATGACTACGCTGCGTTGTGGTATCAGGAGACAGGAATTATTTGCGAGCGCTTCGGCAGCCTGGATACTGCGGGCTGGCTCTACTGTTTCGCGCCCACCAAGGACGGCGCCGTTTTCCTGGGTGGACTGAGGCTGGAGATGTGGCAGGCCTTCGCCGATATGCTGGGGAAATGGGACGAGTGGGGTGCCGCCGACTGGAAGACGCTGCAGGTCTTCATGCGCAAGGACGAGCAGTTGAAGTGGGCGCCGCTGGTCTTTGCCGAGACACGCCAATACACCAACGACGAGCTGGTAGCCATGTCGATAGAGTATTCCCAGAAGGGGCGTCTGGCCCCCATTACGCCGGTGGTGGCACCGGTCTGTTCTCCCCAGGAAGCGATGGAAGATGCTAACTGGTTAGAGCGGGGAATGTTCACTCCTGTCAAAGACCCCGTTTACGGAGAGCTGGTTGTCGCTCAGGCGCAACACAAAATGACCGAAACGCCC
>DAOUMQ010000150.1:0-3373 GCA_034410425.1 Dehalococcoidales bacterium
CTGGGTCACGCCAACATCTCTACCACCCAGGTCTATACCCACCTCACCACCGAGGACATGCGCCGCGCTTACCAGAAATCTCACCCCAGGGCTAAGTAAAGGATTTAGCGATGTCAGCAAAATCAAGGCGGCGAGGCAGGCACCTGCCTCGGAGCAAGAGAAAAAAGAGGCAGCGGGTCTCCTTCGCCCCGGTAGCTCAGAGACCCGAGCCGACACCACGCACCGAAACTCCTCTTCCCCCGCCCAAGGCGCCGACGCCAAAGGCTCCGGTTACGGCGGCTCAAACTACCGATGTCGCCGGCGAGCTGGTTAGAATCGGTATTCTGGCGGGGCTAATAGTGGTTATTCTGGTGGTGCTATTCTTCGTTTTGTCTTAAAGCCTGTCCTGGCAGTGGGTGCCTATTATGGATGTGGATTTTGAGGCAGCGCGGACTGATTTGATTGAGCACCTTAGCACTGAGATTAGGGATGAGCGGGTATTAGCCGCCATGCGCCGTATCCCCAGGGAACGTTTTGTGCCGCCGGCCAGCCGGCGCTCAGCCTATGATGACAGGCCGCTTCCCATCGGTTATGACCAGACAATTTCACAGCCCTTTATCATTGCCCTTATGACCGAGGCCTTGGGGCTCACCGGCAAGGAGAAGGTGCTGAAGGTAGGTACCGGCAGCGGCTACCAGGCGGCTATTTTAGCTGAGTTGGCCCACTCCGTGGTTACCACCGAGCGGGTGCCTTCCCTGGCTAAAGCCGCCAGGCGAGTTTTGGACGAGTTGGGCTATACCAATATCGAGGTGCACCTGGCGGAGGAGACCCTGGGCTGGCGAAAGGGAGCGCCCTACGATGCCATAATGGTTACCGCGGCCGCCCCCAAGGTGCCCCCCGACCTCTTAGCCCAGTTGAAGATTGGGGGAAGGCTGGTAATCCCCGTCGGCTCTCGCTATATACAGGACTTGTGCAAGATTAGCCGGGGCAAAAAGAAGAACACCATTGAGAATCTGGGCGGCTGCCGTTTCGTTTCCCTTATCGGCCGGGGCGCCTGGGGAGAAGAATAAAAAAGCTAGGGGAGGCATAGATGGAAGTCCTGGAGGCAATCAAGACCAGGAGGAGTATTCGCAAGTACAAGTCTGCCCCGGTAGATGATGAAGCGGTGCAGGCAGTCCTGGAAGCCGGCCGCTGGGCGCCTTCCTGGGCTAATACCCAGTGCTGGCGGTTTGTCGTGGTGCGGGACGCTAAAACCAAGGCGGCCTTGGCCGATACCCTTTTTAGGGGTCCCGGGGGATTTGAAAATCCGGGCATCACCGCGGTCAAAACCGTGCCGGTGGTAATCGTCATCTGCGCCCAGATGGGCAAGTCGGGCTGTAACCCGCGCGGTGAAATCGTCACCGAAAAGGGAGACTGGTACCTGTTCGATACCGCCCTGGCGGTGCAGAACATGGTGCTGGCGGCCCATTCCCTGGGCCTGGGCACGGTCATTATCGGCGCCTTTGATGCCCCGGCGGCGGCGGCAGTCCTGGGGGTGCCGGAGGGCTACAGCCTGGTCACCCTCTTCCCGCTGGGCGTCCCCGACGAAGCCCCCAAAGCCAGACCGAGAAAAGAGCTCTCCGAAATCACCTTTGAAGATAAGTTCGGCGCTTGAGGAGGTAGAAAATGAGAAAGCTAGTCGGTTGGCTGCTCATAGTCCATGGTATAATATGTCTTCTCGGCGCCTTTTTCCCCTTCTATCCACCCGTCTTTCTCTTCTACGGGTTTTTTCCCGGCCCCTTTGCCTTGAAACTGGTCCTGGTGCTGTTGTCTGGGGCGGCTCAGGTGGTGGCCGGCGCCTACCTGATTTTCGTAGAGAGGTTGAGCCGGGTCAGGTGGTACTGGTTTGCTCTCCCCATATTTGTTATCGTTGCGGCGCTCCTGGTTTTCCCTCTGTTAAACCACTTTTTGGGCTTTTAACCCAATGAGAGAAGGAGAGGAAACCTTATACCCCCTTCTCCCCTATGTCTTTCTGCCCATCCTCGGCTCGTCTTTTGGATAGGGCTATGTTCCCCTCCCCCCGCTTTTGACTTTAGTTTTCTACCCACCCTCCCGCCCTCAAAGGCTGGAACCCTTAAACCCCGGCTTTATTGGGGTGTGTAATAGGGGCATAGACCCCAGCACGGCAGGGTGGGTTGGGTGGGACATAAAGCTTGAGCTTTTAACAGGGGGGTGGGAAGCCAGACCCCAAACTTGCCGTATAAGCAAGCTCCGATTATAATATGTTGGATTAGTTTAGAGAGTGGGTGAATAAATGACGCAATACGGGCTGGAGAATATTAGAAACGTTGTTTTACTGTCTCACAGCGGTGCCGGCAAGACATCGGCCTCGGAGGCAATGTTGTTTACCGCCGGCGCCATTAAGCGTTTGGGCAAGGTCGAGGACGGGACTACTACCTCGGACTATGACCCTGACGAGGTAAAGCGCCAGATTAGCATAAACCTGTCCATGCTTCCCTGCATTTGGCAGGATGCCAAGCTCAACCTTCTGGATACCCCCGGCTATTCCGACTTTGTCGGTGAGGTAAGAGCGGCGATACGGGTGGCCGAGGGGGCGGTGATTATGGTCTGTGCCGCCTCCGGGGTTGAGGTGGGCACCGAGCAGGTATGGTCTTACTGTGAGCAAAACGCCCTCCCCCGTCTCATCTTTGTCAACAAGATGGACAGAGAAAACGCCGACTTCAATAAAACCGTGGGGCAGATTCAAGCCAAGTTCGGCGCCCGGTGCCTGCCGCTGCAGCTGCCCATAGGCGCTCAAGTTAAGTTCGAGGGAATTGTCGACCTGCTGACCATGAAAGCCTATACCGGCACTGAAGCCAAAGAAGCCGAGTTACCCGCTCCGCTTCAAGGCCAGGCCGATTCTTACCGCGAGAAGCTGATAGAGGCGGTGGCTGAGGTCGATGATAAGCTCATCGAGAAGTATCTGGAGGGGGGAGAGCTCAGCCAGGAGGAGCTGGGCGCTGGCTTGCGGCAGGCGGTAGCAAGCGGCAAGGTCGTCCCCATTTTGACCGGCTCGGCGCTAAAGAATATCGGCTTCAAGCTGTTTCTGGACGCCATATATAACTATCTGCCCTCGGCCAAAGAGGGGAAGGTAGTGACTATCAGCGATTCGACCCAAAAAGCGATTGAGCCCAGCGCCGACGGCCCCCTGGCGGCTCTGGTGTTTAAGACCAGCGCCGACCCCTATGCGGGCAAGCTTACCCACTTCCGGGTCTACCACGGCGCCATTAAAAGTAATTCCCAGGTGTGGAATACCACCCGCAACGATGCCGAGCGCATCGGCCAGCTCTTTGTGCTCAGGGGCAAGAACCAGGAGCCGGTGCCCGAGCTCGGCGCCGGCGATATGGGGGCGGTA
>DAOUMQ010000151.1:0-3852 GCA_034410425.1 Dehalococcoidales bacterium
CCGGGCGCCCTTTGATACCATCGCCGATATTCTGCGCGGCACCTATGGCGCCGTCATGGATATGTACCGCCAGCCGGATAAACTGCTGGAGGCTATGGAGAGGCTCATACCTTTAAGCCTGCAGGAGGCCAAAGAGCAGGCCGATATGTCCCTGAGCCCGACCGTGTTTATTCCCATGCACAAGGGCGACGACGTGTTCATGTCCGACGAGCAGTTTGAGAAGTTTTACTGGCCCTCTTTCCGCAAGCTGTTGCTTGGCTGGATTGAGGAGGGCCTGGTGCCCTATATGGTCGTTGACGGCACCTACAACCGGCGCCTGGAATATATCAAGGACCTGCCCAGGGGTTCGGTGGTGTGGATTTTTGAAAAGACGGATATGGCCAAAGCCAAGAAGGTGCTCGGCGGCCATGCCTGTATCGGCGGCAATGTCACCGGCTCACTGCTACGCACTGGCACACCGGGGAAGGTCAAAGAATACTGCCGCTGGCTCATTGATACCTGCGCCCCGGACGGCGGTTACATCCTGAGCCTGGGAGCCAGCATTGATAATTGCAATCCGGATAACCTGCACGCTATCGTCGATACGGCCAAGGAGTACGGCGTTTATAAATAGACTTAAATAGGAGTATCACAAATGATGAATACAGAAAAGAAGTGGGCGGATATGACTTGGCAGGAGAGGCGCGAGGAGCGGTTTAAGACGTGGCTTTCCCCGGATGTAAACTTCTCCTCCCCCGAGGCAGGAAAGCGGTATAAGGAGAGGGTAAACAGATTCATTAAAGCCATCAAACTGGAGGAACCTGACCGCGTGCCGGTCATACTGCCGGCGGGGAATATCCCGGCTTATTTCGCCGGGGTAAATCTCAAGACGATTATGTATGATTATGACGAACTCCGCCGGGCGTGGCGGGAGTTTATCCGGGAATTTGACTCGGACACGCTTCTCGGTCCCGGTCTTATCCTTCCGGGGAAGGTACTTGAAGCCATTGATTTTAAATTGGAAAAATGGCCGGGGCACGGCCTAGCTGACGATATCGAATCTTACCAGTTCGTCGAAGGCGAGTATATAAAGGCGGATGAATACGATAAGCTCATTAAAGACCCTTCTGATTTCTGGCTGAGGACCTTCCTGCCCCGCACCGTGGGTGCCTGCAAGGCTTTTGAGAAGTTGCCTCAGTTGACGGCCTTTATCGGCATACCGGTCTTCTATGTAGCCTACTTCGGCGACCCGGAAATCCAGGCGGCTTTCAAGACACTGATGGAAGCCGGAGAAGAAACCTTGAGATGGATGGAGGCTGTCAATGATGTCAACCGGGAGTCGCTGGAAGCGGGTTTCCCCGCTTTCTGGGGTGGTATGTCTGGGGCACCCTTTGACATGATAGGCGATATGCTCAGGGGGACGGTAGGGATAATGACGGATATGTTCCGGCGGCCGGACAAGCTTCAGGAAGCGATGGAAAGGATGGTGCCTATAGCGATTGATGAGGCCGTAGCCGGCGCAAATGCTTCGGGATGTCCGATAATCGTAATGCCCCTCCATAAAGGGACGGGCGGTTTCATGTCCAATGAGCAGTTTGAGACCTTCTACTGGCCCACCTTCAAGAAGATTATGCTGGGCTTAATTGACCAGGGTCTGGTGCCGATGCCATTCGCCGAGGGGAACTATGAACCGCGGCTGGAGATTATCAAGGATATGCCCCGCAGTTCGGTGATATGGTGGTTCGAACATATGGATATGGCCAAAGCCAAAAAGGTCCTTGGTGACACTGCTTGTATTGCCGGCAATATTCCGGTCTCGGTGCTTTGCACCGGTACACCGGAGGAGGTCAAAGAACACTGCCGCCGGCTTATCGAGACCTGTGCCCCAGGCGGCGGTTATATCTTAACCGGAGGAGCAGCCGTGGATAAGGGGAACCCGGACAATCTGCACGCTGTGATGGAGGCTGCCAGAGAATATGGTACCTATTGAGAGAATAAAAACTATCCAGTACCAGAGTCCCTGGCTTACTTTAGTCCTTATATGTTCAGGTTCAGGCTCACCTGCCATGGTGAGCCTTTCTGTTTCTCTGACCCTGGCAGGGCGGGGATTTTCAAGCATCGTTCCACCAAGTATTGACAAGACAGATGAGTAGAGTATAATTGGAAAACGACTGTGTAAAACAGCCTTAAGCTACAGCGGAGGCTAAAAAACAATCCTTGTTTTTAAACCGGGCGGCCTCGACTAGTGAAAGGAGGTACACTATGACGTAGGGGGGAAACGGTTTCTGGAGAATCCACTAAGGAGGTAGAATTTACCAAATGAAAAAGTTTCTATTGATTCCTTTAGCCATTATCCTGGCTGCTGGGATATGCCTTACCGGCTGCGGTGAGGATCTGCCCGCGCCCGGCAGCGTCCTGCGTGTCTCCCTGCCCACTTTTGCTTATGAGTCGTTTGACCCAATCGATGGGGAGTCGTTCTTTGGCTGGTCCATGTATGACCCGATAATTACGTACGATGCTAACGGCACCTTCGTTGGGGCAATAGCTGAAAGCTGGGATATGAGCGAGGACGGATTGACCTGGACTTTCCACATCCGTGAAGGCGTGAACTTCCACAACGGCGACCCGCTTACCTCCGCCGACGTCATGTTCTCCGTGGAACACATGCAGGATCCCGCCTCGTGGAATCCATGGTCTAGTTACTTGAGCTACAACCTCGATACCATGTATTGCCCTGATGACTACACCTTTGTCTATCAGACCCTGACGCCCGAGATTCCACTGTCAATTTGTTTTTGTGCCACGCGGGTTCTGCCCAAGGACTACATCGAGGAGAATGGATGGGACTATTTTGATGAGCACCCCATCGGCTCCGGGCCCTGGATATTCGAGGAGTTCGTTTCGGGTGACCATATTACGATGACCGCCAACACGGAACACTGGCGCACTGTGCCTGACTTCGAGACGCTTATCCAGTATGTAGTCCCCGAGGAAGCGACCCAGGTTGCCATGCTCGAGCGGGGAGAGGTTGATATCATCACCGGTATCTCCCTTGACCGCGCCCTCGAGTTGGGGGAAGAGGGTTGGGACTTACGGCAAGCTGATGTTCCCACCGGAGTGATGCTTTGTTTCCCGGGCACCTTTTTTGAGGAAGCAGGGCCGATGTATTACGTAGAGTTCCGCAATGCCCTGGCCTATGCTATCAATTACGAGGAGCTCTGCGAGACCTTCTTCCACGGTTTCGCCGAACCGGGAGGCCAGTGGTTCATGTGGCCGGGCAGCTGGGGATGGGGCGATGATTGGGAGCCTGAAACATTCAATCTGCCTGAGGCCGAGTCCTTGCTGGATTCCATCGATTATCCAGCCGCCTTCGATGACCCGGTAGTCGACATATGGGTCCAGACCGGCACCGCATATACAGATGATTTAATGCTGATACTCCAGGGCTACTGGGCGGATGCAGGCATCCAGACCGAGATACACCTTGTCGACCCCTTTGAGTGGGCTGGCATGTTCTTCGTCCCGCACTATGACGACCCGACCTTCCCCAATGTAGGCGCCATCTTCCCCTGGGTGTACCCTGACGCCTGGGCAAACAACGTCTACCACTCGTACAACATGTACTGTGGTGGTGTGCACACCTGCGGCCAAGACCCACAGGCGAATGTGCTCTATGATGCGGCTGTCCATAATCCTGACCCCGATGCTTGCGAGGCGGCTTGGACAACGTTCATGGAGTACGCGATAAGTATGCGCGTGACCTTTGGTGTCTGTCTAGTTTATGACCAGATGGTCGTTAACGGCGATGTCATCGGCGACTTCGGCTGGGGTAATTGGATAACCATAGCCGACGCTTACGCGGACATCGAGGCC
>DAOUMQ010000152.1:0-2423 GCA_034410425.1 Dehalococcoidales bacterium
CCGCCTGGACATCCTGCAGGACGGACACCAGCATAGCCGGGTCACGCTGATAGCTGTCCAGTATCGCTTTTACCTTCGGCTTGGCTGGCTTATTTTTTGTCGGCAATCGCCTTCTCCTTAATTTCAGCATATTCGGCACTTACCCGCTTTTGAATCTTGGCTATCAAGTCCTCAGAAAGGTGGCGGAACCTCCCCTGCAGCTTCATGTAGTCGGTAACCGGCCTGAGCTTTGGCAGGTCGAGGTTCAGCTTGTACTGGCCGTTTTCTATCTCGTAGAGCGGGAATATTCCCGTCTCTACCGCCAGGCGCCCTATCTTTCTTGTTAAATCGGTGGCCCACCTCCAGCCGGTGGGACAGACCGAAAGGATGTGTACGTAAGCCGGCCCCGGGGTCTTGGCCCCCTTTTCCACCTTAGCCAGCAGGTCAAAGGGATAGCTGGGACAGGCGGTAGCCACGTAGGGGATATTATGGGCGGCGGCAATGGCCGGCATATTCTTCTTCCAGGTAAACTGCCCCATGCTCATCTTACCAGCCGGTGAAGTGGTGGTAGAAGCGCCGAAGGGGGTAGCCGAAGACCTCTGGATGCCGGTGTTCATATAGGCTTCGTTGTCGAAGCAGATGTAGAGGAAGTTGTGCCCCCTCTCCATGGCGCCCGATAGCGCCTGGAGGCCGATATCGCTGGTGCCGCCGTCTCCGGCCATGGCTACCACCGTAATCTCCTGCTTAGCTATCCTGCCCTTCTTCATCAGCATCTTGAGCGCCGATTCTACGCCCGAAGCTACTGCGGCGGTGTTCTCAAACAGGGTGTGAATCCAGGGCACCCGCCAGGAGGTAAAAGGTAGCTGTGAGGAGACTATCTCCATACAGCCGGTGGCGTTAGCCACGATGACGTTCTCCCCCAGCGCCTTGCAGGCCAGCCTTACCGCCAGCGCCTCGCCGCAGCCAATGCAGGCCCGGTGCCCGGGGGCAAAGTTTTCCTTCCTGGTTACCAGTTTAGGGACGTAGACGGCATACTTTTCCATTAGCCTCTCACCCCGAATATCTCAAACTCCTTATCGCTGCCTTTCTGGGCGATTTCCATGCCCCGGTTGACTATCTCCTCGAATCCAGCGGGGGTAATATCCCTACCTCCCAGTCCGGCAACGAAGCTTATTACCTTGGGTTTCTGCTTCTCGTCATAGAGGGCCGACCTGACCTCAGAGCAGACCGGACCCACTGGGCCGCCGAAGGAAAGCGCCCTGTCTACGACGACGATAGTTTCGGCATTACTGACCGCCTGGCGAAACTCCTCGAAAGGAAACGGCCGCCAGAGGCGAATCCTGACCAGCCCCACCTCTTTACCCTTCTCCCTCATCCTGTCTATAGCCGTCATCGCCGTCTCGCTAAAGCTGCCCATGGTCAAAAGCAGGACCTTGGCACCTTCGGTGCGGTAGCTTTCTATTGGTGAGTAATGCCGCTTAAAGGTCTTGCCGAATTCAGCCCAGCACTGCAGGACGACCTCTTTAGAGGCCCTCAAGTTTACTTCCTGAGCCTTCTTGGTCTCGGCGTAGATAATCGGCGGGCCGAAAGCCCCCATCGTTACCGGTTTATCCGGGTGCAGGGGCATGGGGTGCTTATAGGGAGGAAGGAATTTATCCACCAGGCTCTGCTCCGGGAAGAGCACCGGTTCAATCACGTGCGACAGGTAAAAGCCGTCGAGGTGGACCATCACCGGCAGCAGGACTTTGGGGTCTTCGCCGATGCGGAAGGCGCAGATGACATTGTCCACTGCCTCCTGCCCGTTCTCGACGAATATCTGAATCCAGCCGGTATCGCGGACGGCCATGACATCGGAGTGGTCGCCCCAAACGCTTAAAGGCGATGATAATGCCCGGTTGGCCACCGCCATAACTATGGGCAACTGCATTGAAGAGGCGACATAGAGCACCTCGTGCATCAGCTCCAGCCCCTGACCGGCGGTGGCGGTGAAGGTTCTAGCCCCGGTGGCTGATGCCCCCAGGCAGGCGCTCATCGCCGAGTGCTCGGACTCAACGGGGATATAGGCGGCGTCCCGCTCACCGTCGGCTACCAGCTCAGCCAGGTGCTCGACGATATGGGTCTGGGGAGTAATGGGATAGGCGGCCACCACGTCGGTATTCGCCAGCTTGGCGGCTTCAGCGATGGCCAGCGAGACCTCAATACCTACCCTTTTGGCCATCACTCTTCCTCCGGTATCATGGTAATAGCCTTGACCCAGCACTCGCGGGCGCAGATGCCGCACCCCTTGCAGTAGAATAGGTTGGCTTCAAAAAAGCCTTCGGCATTCTGCTCAATGCACCCTTCCGGGCAGAAAATGTAGCAAAGGCCGCACTTTATACACTTATCGGTATCCAGAATCGGTCTCTGCGACCTCCAGTCGCCGGTCTGGTACTGGCTGGCGTTCC
>DAOUMQ010000153.1:0-4077 GCA_034410425.1 Dehalococcoidales bacterium
TAGCAAGTGCTTAGTCAAGATGAGCTCGAAAGATATGACCGGCAGATATTGATTAAGGGGTTTGGTAAAGAGGGGCAAGCCAAGCTTAAAAAAGCCAAAGTCTTTATTGCCGGCGCTGGCGGGCTGGGCTCGGTGACAGCCACCTACCTGGCGGCGGCCGGGGTAGGGACGATACGCCTCGTCGACCATGATAAGGTGGAGCTCAGCAATCTGAACCGGCAGGTCCTGCACTGGGACGAGGACATAGGCAAGGAGAAGGCCGATTCGGCGGCGGAGAAGCTGAAGAGGCTAAATCCAGGGCTGAAGGTGGAAGCGGTAAAAGCAAAGATAAACGAGGCCAATATTTCCCAGCTGGTGGCTGGCTTTGACCTGATAGTTGATGCCATGGATAACCTGCCCACCCGATACCTGCTGAACAAGACGGCTATAGAGATGAAAATACCCTTCTTCCATGGTGCCGTCCACGGCTTTGAGGGCAGGGCAATGACCGTAATCCCCGGTGAAACAGCCTGCCTGGGGTGCGTCTACCGGGGGGCTATCGTCGAGGGGACGTTCCCGGTGCTCGGGGTTACCCCGGGGGTCATCGGCTGTATCCAGGCGACAGAGGTAATAAAGTATATCATCGGCATCGGACAGCTGTTGACTAATCGTTTGTTAGTCTACGACGGGCTGAACATGAAATTCTCCGAGTTCAAGGTCAAGAGAGACCAAAACTGCGAGTACTGCGGGCATCTAAGAGGCAAGAAGAGCCGTTGAGCGTTAAGATAAACCTCCCTTCCTCCCTCCGCCATCTGACCGACGACCAGGCGGTAGTCGAGGTCAACGGCAACACCGTCGGCCAGTGCCTTGAGCAATTGATTGCCCGCTTCCCCAAGACTAAAAAGAGGCTCCTGGAAAAGAACGGCGCACTGAACCGCATCATTAATATCTACGTCAACGGGGAGAGCGCTTACCCCGAGGGGCTGGATACAGCGGTAAAAGACGGGGATGAGCTTCACATCCAGGTGATAATCTCCGGCGGATGAGGCTCAAGCAGAGCGGCGGACCTTTATTATCTCGGCCAGAATGCTGACGGCTATCTCTTCCGGTGTCTGGGCGCCTATCTCCAGACCGATGGGGGTATGGACTCTATCCAGCTGTTCCTGAGATATGCCTTTTTTGAGCAGGTGGGAGAATATAGTCTTGACCTTGGTCTGGCTGCCAATCATGCCGATATACTTGGCTGACGTGCCCACAGCCCATTCTAATACCATCTCGTCGTGCTGATGCCCCCGGGTAATAATCACCAGGTAGCTGGATTTATCTATCTTCAGCCTGGGGAAGGCTTTGGTGAAGTCGTCGGCGAGGAGAATATCGGCTCCGGGGAATCTATCGGCGTTGGCGAATTCGGCCCTATCGTCGATGACGGCAATCTCAAAGCCGGCAAGCTGGCCCATCTTGGCTAGGGGAAGGGAAACGTGCCCGCCGCCGAAGAGATAGAGGCGGGGCGGGGTCAGGATAGGCTCAATAAACACCTCCAGCTCCCCGCCGCAAATCATTCCCGCTTCCTCGGCTTCTTTGGCGGTCAGGCTCATGTGGAGCCGCTTCGGCTTGCCCTGTTTGATAACCTTAACCGCTTCCTCGATTACCTGGGCCTCCAGGCTGCCGCCGCCGATGGTGCCCAGGATGCTACCGTCGGACTTGACCAGCATCTTGGTCCCCTCTTCGCGGGGCGTGGAGCCGCTGGCCGAGACGATAGTCACCAGCGCTGCCTCCCCACCCTCGGCCTTAATCTTGACGATTTACTGATAGATATCAGGCATCCTGCCTCCCCTTAAACATTGAAGTGCATCAGTACCGCTTCTAAAACCCCGCCGGCAATCGTCCTCACCCGGGGCCTGATGCTGAAACCGACCCCTTTATCCTTGGAAGGCTCTATTTCACCCAGCTTTGCTCCCTTCCCCACCTCTACCCCACTCCTGAGCAAGGCTCTAACCACGCCGGCTATCTTGGCCTTGACCGGCTGTCCGGCCACCGAAGCCACCACCTCGCCGGCGGCAACCAGACCGCCTATGTTTTTCTCGGTCAGAAACAGCCCTTCGACAGGTGAATGCAACACCCGCTTGAAGGTCAAGCCCTTGGCGGCGAGAGGGACGGCGGTATCTTCCTCGGCCCCCCCTTTTAGGATTACCCGGCCCAAACGTTCACTGTTATTGGTCTCTATAACTATATCAACGTCTTTCCCTGCCTGAAAACCGGGGCCGAGCCCGATTACCAGGGGGGCATCGCCGCTCCTGGTGCCCAGGTTTCTCTTAGCCATTATGGCGTCAACCAACACCTGTGGGTTAAGGGTGTCTTTTAGCGATGCCTCGGGGTCGACCATAATAGGCAGCTTGTTGGCGCGCCATACCTCGGCAATCTCAATGGTAGACTCGACGTGCCGGGCGACCACTCCCTCGACCTCTTTCTCGCCGTCGTATATCGCCTCGGAGAAGGCAACTCCCCGGCTGACGGCCAGGGGTTGGGAGACCTCGGTCATGCAGACCCGGAAGTGGGCGCGGGCCAGCTTATGCGCCACCCCGCTGGCTACCTCCCCGCCACCCCTGATGAGGACCACCAGATTGTTCAGTTCCATTTTATCTCCTGGGTAACCCCAGCCCTTTCAGGGCCATTATGTTTTTCTGAATCTCCGATGTTCCGGCGGCGATAGTGGCGCCAAAGGAGACCAGATAGGAGTGTTCAACCCACCCCCGCCAGGGGGCTATAGCCTCCCTCCTGTCAAGCTGACCGTACAAGCCCATTAGCTGCATGGCTATGCCGGCGGCGCGCCTGAACAGGTCGGTGCTATAGAGCTTGGTCATGGCGGCGTGCCAGGCGGTGTTGATTCCCTTATCGTGCATCCATGCCACCCGATAGTTAAGCAGGCGGCCTATCTCGGCATCTACCGCCAGCCTGGCCAGCCGGTCGCGGTTAGTTTTTGTTTGCCTTTCCGGGGCAGCCCTGATATATTCTACCAGCTTTTCAATAATAGCTTGAACCATAGCCACGAATTCAATAGAGGTCCGCTCATAGCCCAGCAGTGCCTGGGCTACCTTCCAGCCTTCATTTTCTTGCCCGACAAGGTTCGCCTCCGGAACCCTTACCTCCTCAAAGAATATCTGGCTGAAATGCACCTCTCCGGCCATATTCTCTATGGGAGTGCGGGTAATGCCGGGGGTGGACAAGTCGACCAGTAGAAAACTGAGCCCCTTAGGCCCCCGGGAATGGGGCTCTGACCTGGCCAGCAGGCAGCACCAGTCCGAATACTCGGCAAAGGTGCTCCAGGTTTTCTGCCCGTTTACGATGAAGCTCTTACCGTCCCTTCGCGCCTTGGTCTGCAGGGAAGCCAGGTCGGAGCCGGCTTCAGGCTCGCTGAAACCCTCGCACCAGAACTCCTGTCCCCTGGCAATCGGCCCCAGGTGCCTTTCTTTCTGTTCCGCGGTGCCATAGTCAATGAGGGTAGGGGCCAGCATCTTGACGGCGATAGGGTTATAGCCGGGCGACCCTCGACGGGCTATCTCCTCGGAGAAGATAAGGTAATCTATATACGAGCGCGATTGGCCGCCGTATTCTGATGGCCAGAATAGAGACAGCCACCCCTTTTCTCCCAGCTTGCGGGCTATATTCTTAAATACCTGCCCTTCATCCTGGCCGCCGCCGGCATGGTCACCGGTGGTAGGAGCCAGATAACCCACCCAGTCCGCGGGCAGTTCCGCCTCCAGAAAAGCGCCAATCTCCCGCCGAAATTCCTCCTGCTCCCTGGTAAAGCCAAAATCCAATCCGTTTACCTCTGTCAAATTGTAGGGCTATCCATAGCTAGGCGTCAAGGGCTATAGACCGGTGCGGAGGGAAAGCCGATTTAGCAATAAATTAGTAGGCCGTGCAGGTCTCGAACCTGCGACACCCTGATTAAAAGTCAGGTGCTCTGCCAACTGAGCTAACGGCCCACTATAACAAAGCCAGTTTAACAAATCCCGCTTTCAAACGCAACTGGGCTTTAAAACCGCTCTGGACTCTTACCTATGCCGGCTATTATAATTATAGGGTGTAAGGGATGGG
>DAOUMQ010000154.1:0-2088 GCA_034410425.1 Dehalococcoidales bacterium
GAAGCCTACGGCTGGATATTCCGGGCCCAAATCCAGGCTTCGGGTATAATCCCCCAGATAGCCCTGCTGCTGGGCCCCTGCCTGGGCGGACAGGCCTATCACCCCATAATGCAGGACTTCCTCATCCAGACCCGCAAGACCGGCTTTATGGGAATTGCCGGGCCGGCCTTCGTCAAGACCCAGCTGGGAGAGGAAATCTCCCTGGAGGAGCTCTCCGGCTGGAAAGCCCACGCCGTAAAATCGGGGCAGACCCATATCGTAGCCGAGGACGACAAGGACGCCATAGACAAGGCTAAGGAACTGCTGGCCCTGTTCCCGGCCAACAATAGAGAGATGCCGCCCCGCATCCAGACCAAGGACGACCCGGAGCGCGTATGCCCCGAACTGGATAGCATCATTCCCGATAAACCAACCCAACCCTACGATATGTACAAGGTAATCCACGCCATCGTCGACGACGGCTATTTCTTCGAGACGCTCAAAGACCACGCCCGGAGCACCATCACCGGCTTTGCCCGCTTCAACGGCCGGCCGGTGGGGATATGGGCCAACCAGCCGCTATGGGCGGCGGGCATTATCGATATTGATGCCGCCGACAAAGGGGCCAGGTTCGTCAGGTTCTGCGACCTGTTCAACATCCCGGTGGTTACCCTCCAGGACTGCCCCGGCTACATGATAGGCTCCGAGCAGGACTGGAAGGGCATCCTGCGCCACGGCGCCAAACTGCTTTTCGCCTGGGCCGATGCCTCGGTGCCCCTGATTTCAATCATCATGCGCAAGTCCTACGCCGGCGCCCACTACGGCATGCTGGACAAGGGCATTGGCGCCGACCTGGTCTTCGCCTGGCCCACCGCCAGGGTTACCATCGTTGGCGCCGAGACCGCCGCCAGCGTTATCTTCGCCCGGGAGATTAGGGAATCGGAGAAGCCGGAGGAGACGCGTACCAAGAGAATCAAGGAATACGACGATATCTATGAGAACCCCTATAAGGGCGCCGAGCGGGGCTATATCGACGATGTCATCATGCCCAGCGATACCCGGAAGGTGATTAACCGCTCGCTGGATATCCTGGAAGAGAAGAATAAGGACAACAAGGCATTCTTAGCCCGACCCTGGCGCAAGTACTCCAATATCAATCTATAAGGTAGGCGACCACGGAAATCATACCTGCCATAGACATCAGAGACGGCAAGTGCGTCCGCCTCTACCAGGGCGATTATGAGCAGGAGACGGTATTCTCCGACGACCCGGTAGAGGCCGCTCTGGAGTGGCAGTCCCTGGGGGCGCCCCGCCTGCACATCGTCGACCTCGACGGCGCCGCCCGGGGAGAGGTCGCTAACCTGGACATCATCACCGAGATTGCCGAAGCGGTACTGGTCCCGACGCAGCTGGGCGGCGGCATCCGCCGCCTGGAGACCATAGAGCGCATGCTCAAAGCGGGCATCGAGCGGGTAATCTTGAGCACCGCCGCCGTGGAAGAGCCAACGCTGATTGACCAGGCCTGCGGCCGGTTCCGGGAGTCTATTATCGTGGGCATTGACGCCCGGGAGGGCTATATTTCCACCCACGGCTGGCTTAAAGAGACCAGGCTCAGGGCGATAGAGCTGGCCCAAGCTATGGCCAAGCTGGGGGTGAAACGCTTTATCTATACCGATATCAACCGCGACGGCACCCTCACCGAGCCTAATTTCTCAGCCACCGCCGAGCTCATCAACGCCGTCAGACAGCCGGTCATCGCCGCCGGCGGCATATCTTCTTTAAACCACCTCAAGATGCTCAAAGACCTCGGCGCCGAGGGCGCCATTATCGGCAGGGCGCTCTATACCGGGGATATTAACCTGAAGCAAGCGCTGGCGGCTTTTAGCTAAAATTAAGCAGGCAAAAGTGCAAATAGCAGGTTTAGTTTTACAACTTATTGGTATCGCCATATTGATTTTTGATTTCTGCAAATACAACCCCTTTTCACCAGTCCCTAATGCAGAAGACTACTGGGTATATCGCATAGGCAGACTTAAAGACAGGTTTTTGAGGCGAAAGGGCAAGCGATACTATGATAAGGCGCTTGGTTATCCAAGCGAAAGAAGTATG
>DAOUMQ010000155.1:0-3355 GCA_034410425.1 Dehalococcoidales bacterium
GGCGAGATTATCGTCAACGGCATTCCCTATGAGCAGTTGTTCCCTCGCACCGAGCACCGCCGCCTGATATCCAAGCCGCTCTTGGTTACCGAGAGCCTGGGCAAGTACAATACCGTGGTCAAGGTGGAGGGCGGTGGCATATCGGGGCAGAGCGGGGCTATCTCCCACGGTATCGCCCGCGCCCTGGTCAAGGCTGACGAGGGCCTTAGGGCCGTGCTGCGCCAGAACGGGTTGCTGACCAGGGATCCCCGGGTCAAGGAGAGGCAGAAGCCGGGGCTTAAGCGGGCGCGCAAGGCACCTCAGTATACCAAGAGGTAAGACGGGCCGGGGGACTATTCTCAATCAACGTCTCTTGTGGCATTGCCCTTTTGCCTGCTTTTAGGCTTTCCCCACCCCCCATGTTTTTCGTCCCACCCTATCCCACCCTGCCGAGCTGGGGTAAATCCCCCTTAATCCCCCTTTTTCAAAGGGGGAGGAGTTTCCTTAAACAAGCGGCGGGCTTGAGTCTCTCACGTTCCCTTCCTTAAAAGGGTGGTGGGCGGGAAAAGATATAAAAAAGTTGGGAAGCTTTGCTCTCCACCCCGCCCCATTTTTATCGGTTGTCTATCTTCCCACCCAACCCGCCCAAAAGGGTGGTACCCTTTTACATCACCCCTTTTTAAAGGGAGTTTTAGAGGACAACCTCTATAGGGTGGGTTAGGGTGGGAAGCACGACCTTAAAAATCCCTTCGGAGACGAAGCCTCCTCTCTTTTACTTCCCCCCATACTTGATGGGTGGCGGGTGGGAAAAGATACAGATTCTCCCTTGACGCCCTGGGACGAGGTAGTTATAATCCCATTGTATCTTTGCTGCCGAAGTGGCGGAATGGCAGACGCGCTACGTTCAGGGCGTAGTGTCCGTAAGGGCGTGAGAGTTCAAATCTCTCCTTCGGCACCACTTTCACCTCGGCGCTTGTAGCTCAGTAGGATAGAGCGCAGCCCTGCGGAGGCTGAGGCCGTGGGTTCGAGACCCGCCAAGCGCACCACTGGGGCGGTTAGCTCAGTTGGTTAGAGCATCTGCTTTACACGCAGGAGGTCAGAGGTTCGAGTCCTCTACCGCCCACTTTAGCCTCACTCCTTGCTCTCATCGAGGAGATTATTCGCAAAAAGGGCACCTGCTTTACCCAAAAAGCGCGCAATGTAGCGCAAAGTCGTAGACCAGCGCCCGCCCAAGGTTTAGACTGCCAGTGCAAGGGGTTTGAGGTGATGACACTTCAAGACGCACTGGTGGCCTATAGAACATACGCCAGGGCTGAGGGTAAGAGCCCGAAGACCATCGCCTGGGTTGTCTCCAGCGTGGGCTACTTTGCCGAATTCTTAGGTCCCAATCAGCAGGGTATAGCTACTATCACGGGCAACGACCTGCGCCGGTTCATTATCGCCCTCCAGGACAGGCCAAAGTACGCCAATCACCCCTACAATAGACCGCTGCCGGCGAAATTATCAGCCCAGTCTATTGAAACCTATTGCCGGGCAATAAAGGCCTTCTTTGGCTTCCTCAAGCGTGAAGGCTTTATCGAAAACAATGTCATGGCCAGGGTAAGGATGCCAAAGGTACCGGAGGTGGTAATCCCCACTTTCTCGGAAAAAGAGCTAGCCAAGCTACTGTCGCAGACTAACAGAGGAACTAACGGGGGATTCAGGGATTACTGCCTGCTACTGACGCTGATCGATACCGGCATCAGGCTAAGTGAGCTGGCCAATCTCAAGGCCGGTGATATTGACTACGAGCAGAACTTGTTCAGGGTAATGGGCAAGGGCCTGAGGGAGCGTTTCGTTCCCTTCGGGCGCAGGGTGGCCAAAGCACTGATGAAATATCAGATGAAGTGCCGCCCGGAGCCTGTTGGCACCGATAACTTCTGGCTACGACGAGACGGGCAGCCGTTATCACCTCAGAGGATACAAAAACTCATCACTGCATACGGTGAGAAAGCGGGACTGAAACGCTGTTGCGCTCATAAACTCCGCCACACCAGCAGCGTCATGTACCTGAGAAACGGGGGTGACGTCTTCAGCCTTCAGAAAAAGCTGGGACACCGGAGCCTGGTTATGACTAGGCATTATTCAAACCTGGCTGATAGCGATGTCAGGGCGCAACACTTGAGGTACGGGGTAGCGGATAGGCTTAAAATTTAGCATTTGTCTTGAAAGAAAAATAGTGGATGAAGCCGTTTAGAAGTGAGCTTCCAACCTCACTATCAAGTCTTCATTGATTTTATCGTAGATCAGGTCAGCCCAATCGGTGATGCTGGTTAGTTCGGGAAAATCTTCTTTTGGAAGACGCTTAAGCACTTTTAAGGCTAAAGCTCTATCTACTTTCACTAGTGTTATAGGTTCTACCCGCCCAGCGTCTGTTGTCCCCAAAACCTGCTGCTGCCCGTAGACTTTACTCCCTATCTTGTCTGAAAGGCTTAGACAAATAACCGGATCGTTACGGCATGCTCTCATGTTGCTGGCAATCCCTCGTGCTGCCATTCGCAGGTCCTTATTTCCGATTCCTTCCTGCTTTATCCATTCTTCAACAACGTTTTTAAGCCATCTGTATTGTTTGATTGCCGGAATCCGGAGAGGTAGCTTACCCTTTTGAGCTAACCGCTTCACAGACGCCGCATTTTTCAGCCGCAGCATACGAGCGAATTCTTCGGCATCAATCATATCTTCATCGCCCGTAATCTGTTGTTCTAGTTGCTTCTCCTGACAAGAGAAGCAGAGTTTCCCCGGATTGTATTGACTCAAAACCGCGCCACATTGTGCGCATTTCCTGCCCATTTTCCCCCTAAAATAACGATATGTAGTGCAAAGTTGTAGTTGTATCTAAAATTATATGCCACAATTAGTAAAAATCAAATAGCAGTAATGGTAGCAATAGCGGTAGCACTATCTGCTACCACAAGAAATACGAATTGTGCCTACTTCAGCTTCACCCCCGATAGGACTTAATTCGATCCAGGGAGGAATTAAATGAGGCTTTGCGGCGAAGATAAAGATAAGAAGATTGCGGAATTATATAAGAGTGGCTGGAGCTTTAGGCAGCTTCAAAAGCGCTATCACCGATCGCCAAACTATATAGCTAGACTTGTCAAGGGGATAGAGGTGACATGCACAGCATGTGGTAGGCCCAAAAGCAAAGTGCGCTTCCACGCCCACCACCCTGACAGAGTAAATCAGCCTGACTATACCATACCGCTATGTCCATCATGCCACGCCAAAGAAGAAGCAAAACTTAGACGAGAAAGAGAAAATCAATCGCAGTCTCCTTTCAATGTAGAATTGCCAACAAAAGAAAATATGGTGAGCAACCAAAGCACAGCTTCTC
>DAOUMQ010000156.1:0-4270 GCA_034410425.1 Dehalococcoidales bacterium
GGCCTGGCCTATGATTTCGTTGAGCTAAAGAAGCACCTGGCTGAAGCTATCTCCCGCTTTGACCACAACTGCTTGAACGATGTGCCCCCCTTTGATAAGCTGAACCCGTCTTCGGAGAATATCGCCGCTACCATTTATAAAGAGCTAAAGCCCAAGCTGGCCGGGGTTTCAATTGTTGCCGTGGAGGTCTGGGAGTCTCCCCAGACCGGCGTCGTCTATAGCCCTTAACTCCGGCGGCAATAGATAGGGGATGCTATCGGTAATTGGGTAGTCCACCCGGCACTTGGGGCAGTGCAGAGAACCGCTGATTACCTCTTGCCCCTTTTCCTTGTCCACGGTTAGTTTAAGCTTACCCTTGCAGACCGGGCAGGCCAGAATTTCCATCAAGTCCTTTTTCACGGCTTGATTATACCACGAATGCCTTTTTGATTCTGGCTGTTTTATAGTATACTTCAGGGCAGACTTTTGATTGGGGGTAAGATTATGCGCTTGGAGAACAAGGTAGCCATCATTACCGGCAGTGCCCGGGGCATGGGGCGGGTATTCGCCTTGCGTTTCGCCGAAGAAGGCGCCAAGGTGACCGTCTGCGATGTCCTCGACGTTAAGCCCGTCGCTGAAGAGATTAAAAAGGCCGGCGGCGAAGCGCTGGCACTCAAAATCGACGTCACCAATGAAAATGAGACCGCCGCAATGGCCCAGAAGACGTTTGAGCGCTTCGGCAGGATAGACATCCTGGTCAATAACGCCGCCGTCATCGGCACTATCGAGACCAAAGATTTCGTCAAACCGGTGGAAGAGGTAACCTCGGCGGACTGGGACCGGATTCTGGCGGTCAACATCAAGGGCGTTTTCTTAAGCTCTAAAGCCGTTATCCCCTACATGAAAAAGCAGGGCGGGGGCAAAATCATCAACATGGCCTCCACCGTGGCCTTCTCCGGCCTGCCCCACTTTATCCACTACACCTCCTCAAAGGGCAGCGTGGTTACCATGACCCGCGGCCTGGCCCGGGCGCTGGGCGAGTACAATATCAACGTTAACGCCGTCGCCCCGGGGCTGGTTATGACCGAGGCCATGCAGGGCGCCTATGACCCCGAATTTTATAAAGAGCTGGTGGCCAACGAACAGCTCATCCACAAGAGAGTGGAACCGGAAGACGTGGCCAACGCGGTGGTCTTTATGGCCTCCGACGAGGCCGACAAGATAACCGGGCAAACGCTGGCGGTCAACGCCGGCGAATACCTGCACTAATCTACGTGGAATAAGCGGGGCTTTAGCCGCCGCTGATAAAGGGCAGGAACGATATAGTATCGTTGGCCTTTAGAACCCTGTCCGGTGAGGCCACCTCCTGGTTGACGGTGACGAGCACCATGCTCTCCTCCAGGTGAAGCTGGGGGTATCGGCCCCTGACATACTCCAGGGCGTCGTTGACCCTCGTTGAGGCCGAGATGGGCATATCCAGCCTGTCCGTCTTGGTGACGGTGCGCTGAATCCCCAGAAACTCAATTAAGGCTATCATCTGGCTAAGTCACCGGCCCATTTCTTCAAACAGCCGTTTCGCCTGCTCGTCCATGAGGCCGAATTTGGCCACCGTCTCACGGCGGGGTATCCCCTCCGGGGTAAAGCCCTTCTTCTCGTAGACGATGTCGCAGAGCCGCTGGTAGGCTTCAATCCTTTTCTCGATGAGCAGTTTATGCCGCCCCTCCGGGCTGGAAGGCAGCTTACCATCGCCCAGGTTTTGGCGCAGCCACTGGTCGTAGTACTCGGCTCGAAACTGGTATTCGTTGAAGAAGGCGGGGCCCATCGCCCTTAAGGGGGGCTGGTCGCTTTCCCGCCTCCCTTTTCCCTGGCGCAGATTAATCAGCTTCTGCAGGATATAAAGCCTCTCCGAATCATCCAGCATATCCTGGAGGCTCTTGTTGCTCCCCGTGGTCGCGTTGAGGTATTGGCTATAGAGGGCCAGAGTGGGCAGGTTCTTGGCCGGCTCGCTGGTGTTGGCCGCCTCCGGGTTGCGCACGTCAATCCAGTGGAGCTTGCAGAGCCCGGTGGCGTTGAACCAGGTGCGGATTAAGGGGAACCACTTGAGCGCCTCCGCCTTCTGCTCCAGGGTGGGTATCTCCTGGTGGACCTGGTCGATGAAAATCAGCCAGGCCTCGTCGTGCTGGGGGCCTTTGAGGGCGAAGCCGTAGCCGCCCTGCTGGGCCAGAGACTCTTTGGTGATGTACATGGAGAACTCGAGCCCCTTGACCTCCATGGCGAACTTATCAAGCTCGGCAATAACGGCGTCTTTCGAAGCGTTATTGCGGGCGGCGTATCTCTCGGCGACCCACTGCTTGCCCCGGGCTGAGCCCTGGCCGACAATTTTACCCAGGCCCTGGCCGCTGGCGGTCTCGTGCAGTAATCTGTCGGCGGCCTCAATGTCGCCGAAGTTAAGCTCGTAACCGGTGTCGTCAACGCTTAAATAGCCGCGCTGGAAGCACTCCATGAAGAAGCCGATGGTCACCCCGGTAGAGATGGTATCAAGCCCGTATTCATCGCAGTACCAGTTGTATTCCATGACGAAGTGGGGGTCGAAGATGCCCATGCAGGCGACGGCGCCCACCGTTTCGTATTCCGGACCGTCAATGCCGACCCTCCGCCCCGCCCGGGGCCCCCGCGTCAGCTCGACATCCTCGGCGCCCTTGGCGCAGGCGAGGTTACAGCCGTAGTAACAGCCGTCGGGTATTCTGGGGGTAAAGTACTTCTCTAAGAAGACATGGGCGAAGAGCTTGGCCGAGTGGGGGCTCTGCCCGTACTGATAGTTGTTGATGGGAAAGATGTGGAATTTATCCATGAACTCGGAGAGGACCGGAGTCCCCCAGGCCGATAGGTGGAGCTGTTGGGGGTCGGCTTTAGAGATGACCTCCTTTAGCCGGCGCCCCGCCTCCCGCACCCCCTTCTTGTCAACGGCGTTGTTGCCGTCCACCTTGGACAGGCTGGAGCGCACCACGATGCTCCTTAAGCCATTGGCCCGCATGACGGTGCAGGTGCCGCCCCGCCCCGCCTGTTTGGAGCGGATGCGCTGACGCCGGCGGTCAAAGTAGAGGCTGTGGGTCACCCCGAAGCGGGTGTTGACCGCCCCCTTTCCGGCGCTGACCGCCGCCAGGCAGTCGCTGTACTGGCCGCCGTTAAGGTCTTTGAGCAGTCTCTGGCCGAAGGAGAGGGCGCCTTCATCGGTCTCTTTGTCGTAGACGGGCGCGGCGGCGATAGCGATGGTCTTCTGGTCGCCGTCGACGATGATTATTACCTCTTCTTGGGACATGCCGGAGACGGCCAGGGCGTCGAAACCGGCCAGCTTTAAGAGCGGCCCGAAGTGCCCGCCGACATTGGAATCGATAAAGGTATCGGTCAGGGGTGAAATGGTGCCCACGATGAACTTGCCCGTGCCGGGGAAGGCGGGCTCGTTGCCCAGCGGCCCGCTGGCCATGACCAGGATGTTCTCCGGGCTGTCGTAGCGGGTCTGGCGGCTGGTGCCGTCCCAGATAATTTTAAGGGCATAGCCCCGCCCCCCGATGTACTTGTCTTTGAAATCGGGCGCCAGCTCCTGGACGGCGATTTCCTTTTTGCTCAAGTCAAGCTTAAGCAGGCGGTCGGTATAGCCGCCCGCCACTCGTGCCGGCTGGTATTCGATTTGCCTTAAGATTTCCATGCACGCTCCAGCTTTCTAGTTAACCAGTGAACCTAAAGAAATGGCGGAAGTATCCGCCAGAGATGCATTCCCGTATTTATATCACATTGGGAGGGTTTAGAGCAAAAATAAATTTCCGTATTGACATAAGGCATGGAGAGGTCTAATATTCTGGCAGAGCTAGTTTCTTTCTCCTGAATAATTATGGCTTATGGAGGCTGATATGGCCGGATATAGTATTCAGGAAATTGAAGTAAACAAGTTACTATTCGACGTCAGAAATCCTCGCCACGATATTCTGAGCAATCAGACTGAAACCTTAGCCCAAATAATGCTTGACCAAAAGAGGAAACTTTTAAAGCTTGCCAAAGACATAGTGGATTTTGGCATAAATCCTGCGGATTTAACCATTGTAACGCCTAGCGGAGATGAGAGTGATAAATTCGTTGTAGTTGAAGGTAACAGACGGCTTGCAGCCCTTCAATTATTGTCTGACCCATCTATGGGGGGGCAGGGCCAGGATGAGCCGTTCCTCGGGGACGAGACGCTTCAAGGCGTCGATCATAATCCGGAAATATTCTTTTTTCTTGAGGAAATGGCCGAGGT
>DAOUMQ010000157.1:0-3889 GCA_034410425.1 Dehalococcoidales bacterium
TCCAAAAAATCCATGCAGATTATTGCATCTTTTTGAGAAGAGCTCTCTTGACACAGGCGGATCATTTTATTATGTTGACAGGTGATACCAACGGGGACTGTATGCCGTTTAGTCTTACAACTTGCGCGATGTCTGGGTCGTATTCTGACAGACCAAAGGAACCAATCATGGATGAACCTATTGACGATTTCGAGGGTGGCTTCAAACTGGTGCTGGTGAAGTGAGGTCCTGGACAAAACACTTCCCAGCGGCGATGGCTTTGGGCATGGTCGACCTCGCCTGGGCAGCAAGGCTGATGGCAGTCAGGTGCCTCTACCAGCAGGGCCGGTTTGAGGAGGCGATTGCCGCATACCGGGAGATACAGGATGAAGCTCCCGATGAGGAGGAAGCGCTTCTGGTGGACGTCAGCATTCTGCTTGCAGAGGAGATGATCGATGGCGACCTCGATGCCGTCGGCGCCAATGAAGCCAGGATATCCGGGATATTCGGTCAGATTGAGGAGATTGACGGTAACTGCGTGCTCTTCATCGACGAGTTCCACACCATGGTAGGTGCCGGAGCCGCCGAAGGGGCGGTTGACGCCGCCAATATCCTCAAACCGTCCCTATCGCGGGGGGAACTGCAGTGCATCGGCGCCACCACCTTGGACGATTACCGCAAGTATATCGAGAGGGACGCCGCCCTGGAGCGCCGCTTCCAGCCGATTCTGGTGGAAGAGCCTTCGGTGGACGAGACCCTGGAGATACTGCGCGGCATTAAAGAGCGCTACGAAGAGCACCATCAGCTGACAATAAGCGAGGAAGCCCTGGGCGCCGCCGCCACCCTGTCGGCACGGTATATCCCCGACCGCTTCCTACCCGATAAGGCTATTGACCTCATCGACGAGGCGTCGTCGAGGGTAAGAATCAGGCACCGCACTATCCCCATTACCTTGAAGGAAGCCCGCAGGGCCGAGGACAACGTGCGCAAGGATAAAGAGGCCGCCCTGGCTACCCAGCAGTACGAGTATGCCGCTGAGCTGCGCCAGCGCGAGCTCCAGATTGAAGAGAAGATAAAGAAGATGGAGGAGGAGTGGCAGGCGGAGCAGGGAGAGGAGAACCCCACGGTTACCGAGGAAGACATCGCCGAGGTGGTTAGCATGTGGACCGGTATTCCGGTGGTACAGCTTGCCTCCGACGAGACCAGCCGCCTGCTCCAGATGGAGGAGGCGCTACATAAGCGCATTATCGGCCAGGACGAGGCGATTAACGTCATCGCCAAGGCGGTAAGAAGAGCCCGGGCGGGAATAAAAGACCCCCGCCACCCCATAGGCAACTTCATCTTCTTAGGTCCTACCGGCGTCGGCAAGACCGAGCTGGTCAGGGCCCTGGCCGAGTTCATGTTCGGCAGCGAGGACACCCTGATCAGGCTCGATATGTCCGAGTTCATGGAGAAGCACACCGTATCCCGGCTGGTGGGAGCGCCCCCGGGCTACATCGGCTTTGAGGAAGGCGGGCAATTGACCGAGGCGGTGCGGCGCAAATCATACTGCGCCATACTCTTAGACGAGATTGAAAAGGCCCACCCCGATGTCTTTAATATCCTTTTGCAGATATTCGATGACGGCCATCTGACCGACGCCAAGGGCCGGCGGGTTGACTTCCGCAACAGCATCATCGTCATGACCAGCAATATCGGCGCCGAGCTTATCCGCAAGGGGAGCACCATCGGTTTTACCTCGCGCAGCGACGAAGCCAAGTCCAAGCAGATGGACTACGAGAAGATGAAAGAGAAGCTGCTCGACGAGCTGAAGAAGTCATTCCGCCCCGAGTTCCTAAACCGCATTGACGGGGTGGTGGTATTCCACGCCCTGACCAAGGAGCACATCCGCAAGATAGTCGACCTGATGCTGGGCCAGGTCTCCAAGCAGCTGGCGGAGAAGGGGATAAAGCTGGAGGTAACCGATGCCGCCAAGGATTTCCTGGGAGAGAAGGGCTACGACGAGGTCTTCGGGGCCAGGCCGTTGCGGCGGGTAATCCAGGATGTGGTTGAAGATAGGCTCTCGGAGAGCCTGCTCCGCAGCGACTTTAAGGTCTTTGATAGGGTTTTTGAGGTCGAGGTTGAGATAACCGAAATTACTCCAGCTATAATTGATGCTATCAAAGTAACTAAGGGTGTAATCAGTGTAGAGAGTTATGGGAACATGCTGACAGTTTACAGCTCAGAGGACTTGAAATATGGGCTAGAAAAGATAATCCAAGATAGTGGTGGCGTTCTGGTTCATATGGAAGTAAGGAGCTATGTTTCCAAGGCTCTGGTTGATACGGTTGATAACGAAATTGTGCTGAAAACGGATGAAAAGCCTCTACCAAGTACGGCCGTAGTGGAGGCGTTAGCGGGAGACGATAAACCGTAATTTACCAAGGCGAACAGGCTAGTTTGTGTATAAAAGGGCGGGAAAACAGATAAATGCCAGAGCCGCCCTTTTAGTTCGCCCAAAATGGGGCGGGTAAGGAGAAAGGAGAATAGAAATTGGCACAGGAGAACATTGAAATCCCGATAACGGGTAAGATAACCAGTGTGAACGTCAGTCAGGGGGATAAGGTGGGTGAGGGGGATGTCCTCTTTATGTTAGAATCAATGAAGATGGAAAGCCCGATATTGGCTCCGGTTAGCGGCACCGTTGCCAAGATAACGCTTTCGGTAGGGCAGGTGGTTGAGGCTGGTGATTTAGTAGCTATCATTGAATACGGATAGCTTTTAATAAATGAGGAACACTTTAAGATGATAGACTGGAGTTTAGTAGCCGAGATTGCCGGGGGTGGTTTTGGGGTGACTATCCTCGCCTTAGTAATCCTGTCCTTGGCAGCTTGGATAATGGGGTTGGTAATACAAAAAACTAAAGCCAAGCCCGAAGAGCCTGTAGCAAAGGATAAAAAATAGGTGTTTGGTCTCTATGATACCGCCTTCGGGGCTTTAAGTTGGGGCAATATCCTGATGTTTCTCGTTGCTGGGCTCCTCATCTACTTAGGCATCGTCAAAAAGATGGAGCCCATTTTATTAGTACCGTTAGGCTTCGGTATCCTTATAGTCAACCTTCCCTTCGGCGGCTTGATGGTCTGTACCCCAGATGGCTTCCCCGCTGAGGTACCAACCTTAGGTGGGCTTATACAAGCCATAGGCAATGGAGATATAGGCTTACTTAACGTGCTTTATACCTACGGGATTAAATCCGAGGTAATTCCCCTGCTTATCTTCCTCGGCTTAGGCGCCATGACCGATTTCAGGCCCACTATTGCCCGCCCTGTATCCTTTCTTTTCGGCGCTGCCGCCCAGCTGGGTGTTTTTGTTGTCTTTATAATTGCCTACTGCTCCGGGCTTTTCACCGCCAATGAGGCAGCCTGTGTCGGTATCATTGGCGGTTCCGATGGGCCGCCCACCGTTTACCTCACTGCCGCCCTAGCCCCACATCTCCTGGGAACAATTACGCTGGTAGCCTATTCCTACATGGCTCTGGTGCCAATTATCCAGCCTCCGGTAATAAGGGCGCTGACGAGCAAAAAAGAGCGGGCGATATTTATGAAGCCTCAATTGCGCCAGGTCTCCAAGTTAGAGGAAGTCCTTTTCCCCATAATAATATTTATTGCCTCGGCGTTGTTGGTGCCCAAGTCAATGCCCCTTATTGGCATGTTTATGTTTGGTAACCTATTACGGGTCAGCGGAGTTACCGGCAGTGGTTGTCCAAGCGGGCAACTGCTGTCGGAATTGCGGTTAAACGGGTAACAGTGGTGGCTGATGAAGTGGATGAAATCGCAAGCGCAGTCCGCGAAGCACTGCAACGAAAACCACAAACCATCATAACCACTGGAGGACTGGGACCAACCTTTGACGACAAAACATTAGAAGGCAT
>DAOUMQ010000158.1:0-11723 GCA_034410425.1 Dehalococcoidales bacterium
GAGATAAAAATATGGAAAAGAAATGGGAGGAGTTGACGCCGGATGAAAAGCAGGAGGCGCTTTTTGCCAAATGCCTTTCCGCAGAGGGGATAGAGTTCGCCAGCCCCCAGGCCGAGAAGTCTTATAAAGAAAGAGTCACCCGCTTAAAAAAGGTCATTCAGCTTAAAGAATTGCCGGACAGGGTGCCGGTACTGCCCATCGTCAGCTTTTTCCCCGCTTTCTACGCCGGCATAACCCCCGAGGAAGCGATGTATGACTACGATAAATGCTGCCAGGCATACAAGAAATTCACCCTGGACTTTGATCCGGATGTGAATACAGGCGCCGGTAACCCTTGCCCCGGAAAAGTCCTCGATATCCTTGACTATAAGTTATACGCCTGGCCCGGCCACGGGGTATCGCCCAATCACACCTACCAGTGCCTTGAAGCGGAATATATGATGGCCGATGAATACGACGCCTTGATTCAAGACCCCTCCTATTTCTTCACCACCACCTACTTCCCGCGCGTCTTCGGTAAGCTGGGAGCCTTCAATATGTTACCCAATTTCTCCAGCGTCCAGGAGATTGTTTTCGTCCCCCTCAATGTGCTGCCCTTCGCCATGCCCGATGTTCAGGCCGCCTACCAGACCCTCTTTGAAGCCGGTGCCGAAGCCATGAAATGGGCGGGGGTTCTCGGCGTCTTCAATAATGAAATGGCATCGCTGGGCTATCCCAGCATCTTCGGCGGCTTCAGCAAGGTGCCCTTTGACGTCATCGGCGATACCTTGAGGGGCACCAGGGGGATAATGGTTGATTTGTACCGCCAGCCCGATAAGCTCCTCGAAGCCCTGGAGGCCATCACGCCGATGATGATTAACATGGGGATATCGGCGGTAAAGATGAGCGGCAACCCCGGCGTGATGATACCACTGCACAAAGGGGCCGACGGCTTCCTCTCCGATGAGCAGTTCAAGAAGTTCTACTGGCCCTACTTCCGCAAACTGCTCATGGGCTTAATCGAGGAGGGCTGTGTACCCTACTCATTTGTCGAGGGAGGCTACAACACGCGGCTGGAGATCATCAGCGATATACCCAAGGGTAAGACGATGTGGGCTTTCGACCGGACCGATATGGCCAAGGCCAAGCAGACGCTGGGCAAGGTCGCCTGCATCGCCGGCAATATGCCCACCGACCTATTAGCCGTGGGCACACCCCAGCAGGTGAAAGAGTGCGCCAAGAACCTCATCGATACCTGCGCCCCAGGCGGCGGTTACATTATGTCAAACGGCGTCGCCGCCGACGAGGTCAAGGCGGAAAATGTCAAGATGATGATGGACTTCACCAAGGAGTACGGCGTATACAAATAATGGTATAGCTCCGGGTTATGCCGGTTGCTTGCCTACAATATTATACAGGCCCGAGGGGGCTACTTCTTTGGCGAAGCCTTCTCGGGCTTTTGATATATGGAGGTATGCACCCCGGAGGTGTCGGCGCCCACATAGCTAAAGCCGGTATTCTCCCCTACCTCGTTGGGGTCGAAGGCTTTTTTGAGCTTGCCGAACCATATATGGTAGTTGGACGCCCGCTTGCCGATGACATCGATAGGCAGGATACCCATTGACGGCACGGCGAAACAGCCGTCCAGGGCCCTCTTGCCCACCTTGGCCAGCCAGTCCTGCACCGCTTTGGACGATTTTTCGTCGTAGGGATTATAGCGGCAGAATATCTCGGTGTGCCCTAGGTGCCCCCCTTCCTCCCCCCAGCCGAACTGCTGGCCATCGTCGGCGATGACCAGCCCCTTCTCTATCAGCTCCCTCTTGAGCACGGCCGCTTCTTCCAGCCACCTGACGTGGTTATCGTATCGCTGGCCCTGCACCATCATTGAAGAGAACATGCCGCCGGCGCGGAAGGTCTCCCTGATGGAGGCGCAGACCCGCGTGCACTGGAACAAAAGTGTGGCTTCGGCATCGGGGTCTTCCACCGCTTTTAAGGACTCGCCGTCGGTTTCCTTTATAATCTGCTCCAGCACCTTCTTCTTGTAGGCAAAGTCCTCGTCGAAGTTGCCGGCGATGATGACCATGAAGCCGGGCCCCTGCACCTCTCTGGTGAACTGCTCCAGGGTCTCAAAGTCTTCCTCGTTGCTGGTGGTTATGTTGGAGGATACCATGGAGGGGCAAAAGCCCATGAGCTCGAAGGCTATCTCGGCTTCGCCGATTTTAAGCTCGGCTTCAATCAGCTTCTCGATGGAGGGGAAGGAAAAGTAGCGCACCATCATGTTCATCTCTGATGGTTTCTTACTGAGCCTATAGCGCGGCGATAACCCTTCCAGCGGATATTCCGATGGCCCCGGCCAGTGATAGACCTTGGTTGCCTGCTTGGTGATGACACCACCACCCCGATAGACGCCCCTCAGAGACGGCCCCGGGCCGTCGCCGCAGAACCATTCATCGGAAGCCCCCAGCGTCCCCAGCCTGACTATCTCCCCTTCATCGGTTACCCACTCCGTGGCCAGGTCGTTGCGGTCTCCGGTGCTGGTGGTCATCCCCATATGGCCGTGGCCGGACATAGCCAGCGCCGTGCAGGTGGAGCCCGAGCCTTTTACGTTACAGATCATGCCCCTCTTGAAAAGCTCGGCCATCAGCTCCGCCGAAATCACGTAAGGCTCGACCACGGCGTACATGTTTTTCTCGTTGATTTCGATGATGCGGTTCATCCTTCTTAAGTCCATAAAGATGAAATCGTAGGTGGGCGCGAAAAGCATCCAGCCGGTGCTCTGCGCCTTGTAGGGTATCTTGTGCTTGTTGCAGAGCCTGATGACGGCGGCAACCTCTTCGGTGCTCCCGGGAAGAATCACGGTTAAATCCGGGGAACGATAGGCGTCCTTTATGGCCGCGTCGTCGGAAATATTCTCCGCCCCCACCACATCCTCGAATTCCTTATAAACCTCTTTGCTTAGAGCCATGACTCATTGCCCCCTTCTTTAGATTGCCTTCTCTACAATTTCAACGATATCGTAGACCTTCAAGCTACTGCCGCTTTCCTTGATAGCTGCTTTGAAGTTCTTCTCGCACCAGGGGCAGGCGGTAACAATTGCCTCGGCCCCGGTGGACTCGGCTTCTTCGATGCGCTCTCCTGCCGTCCACTTAGCGAACTCAGGGTTGGACTCGTTGACGCCGCCGCCGGCGCCGCAGCACCAGGCGTATTCCTTAATCCGGTCCATCTCAAAGAGCTTGACACCGGGAACGCTCTTGAGCGCCTCCCGCGGCGGCTCGTAGACGCCGTAGGTGCCCCGGCGGTATACCTTGGGAGGGTCAAAAACGAACTTGTAGCCCGGAATCTTCTTCCCCTGCCAGTGTATCCAGGGCTCGCCCAGCCTGCCCAGGTAGCAGGGGTCGTGATAGGTGACGGTCAGGTTGACCTTCTTGTTCAGCTTGAGTTTGCCTTCCTTAATCAGGCGGGCCAGATACTCGGTGATGTGCAATACCTCAAGGTCGCCCTTGAGATTGTACTTGTCGTAGAGCACCTTGAAGGCCTGATAGCCGTCGGCGCAACTGGTTACTAACGTTTTTATGCCGGCTCTTTTAAGCATGTCCATGTTCTTCTTGGCCTGCTTTAAGAAGTCGTCTTTATAGCCCATCTGGAAGGCTCTGCCGCCACAGCAAGACTCGTTTTCGTAGCCGATGCCGAAGTCAACCCCAGCCTTCTTTAATATCTTGGCCGTAGCCCTGGCTAATTTCTGGTAGTCCTTGTCGTAGCTGGTCAGGCAGCCGACATGGTAATAGACTTCTACCTTTTCTTTGGTGGCGTCTTTAATGCCCAGCCCTTTAGCCCAGGCGGCGCGCTTGCCCTTAGCCCCCGGCACCATGGTGCCCTGCTTGCGCAGGCTGTTAATAACTTTATCCAGGGCGGGGTGAGTGTGCCCCGTCTCCACGCACCTGATTCTGAACTCGTATATCGGCTCCAGCACCTCCATGTCCATGGCGTACTTGCAGGAGGTATCACAGCCGCCGCACATCTGGCAGTTATAAACGATATCGAGGAGCTTATCGGTATATTTAAAGCCGCTGTTCAACATCTCCTTGGCGATGAGCAGTCTGCCCCCGCCGGAGTAGGCGTGAAAATTATACCTGGCTATGCTGGGGCAGGCGTAGGAATGCTCAATCCCCTTCACCATCTGCAGGGGTATATGCTTGCAGGCCGAACACCGGCAGCACATCTCCACATCGCCGCGGTAATCTTCTATTGCCATCTTGTCTCCTCCCTAGAGTTTATTCTCTTCTAAAAGCAAAGCTTACCCGGGTTCATGACATGGTTGGGGTCCAGTATCGTTTTGACCCTGTTTAGAGCGTCGACGTAAGCCGCATCCCGGTTTACAATCATCCGGGCGCTCTCATCATAGGGTCGGGAGAAGAAGGCGCCCGTGGCCATCAAGCAGTTGATGGCTTCAGCCGATAGCTCCTTGACTCGCTCCAGCTCAACCGGGTCTTGCGGGTCGTAAAAGAGGTTGAACTCGCAGTGGCAGTTGGCCCCCTGCACTATCGGCTGGAGGTAAACTCCCATGTCCAGAGCGGGGTAGCCGGACTTATTGGCTACATCTTGCATGACGCCGATCTGGCCTTCGAGCTTATCATAGGTGGTGATAAAGAATATATCGTGGCAGGCACCCCCGTGTCCCAGCTTCCAATAGGGCTCCGGGGAAGGCCGCTTGACCATCTTCAACATCTCAACCGCCGAAACGCTGCCGACGGCTTTATCCGCCTCCAGGCCTATCCGCTTGATTATGTCCGAGACACCCTTCATCTGGGAGCTCACCCTTTCCTCGGGGAAATAATCATAGCCAGCCAGGTTGAAGAAAAGCACCCAGGGCGGCAGGGTGTCCTTAATATCCCGGTAGTCATCGGGGAATTCCCTGGCCATGATAGCCGCCAGGTTGGAGTCATTGAGGATAAAGCACTCGTTAACCAGCCTGAGCCTCACCAGCCAGTGGACCAGCTCTAATAACCTGTCCAGCTCGGCGGAGCCGACCAGGAAAGGCTCTTCCAGCTTGGGCAGTATTTCACACCTTAATGATGCCCAGGTAACGATGCCCATCGTCCCCTGCGCCCCCTGGATAAGGCGGTACCAGGCCGCCGGGCCGGGACCGTAGGGTGTCTTCTGGGCGCCGCCGGCCGCCCACTGCTCTTCTATTGTGCCGGGGCCAGCCGCCTGCCCGGTGCGGAACATATCGCCGGTGCCGAAGACGACCTCGACGCAGGCCAGCGGGTCGGAGATATCCCAGTGATACTTGGGCATTACCACCGGTTCCCTCTCCAGCATACTGCCGATAACGGTCTTAGACTTGCGCGGCAGCAGTGGCATGTTGAGCCTCAAGCCTTCTTTCTCTACGGCTGGTATCAACTCGGTGAAGGTCACCCCCGGCTCGACCATAGCCACCCGGTGAGCGCGGTCGACGCGGATAATCTTTTTCATGCCGCTCAAATCGACGACCACCGCCCCCCCGATGCCGGGAACGGTATCGCCGCGGAAATGGGGGGAGCCCGAGCTTACCGGCACCAGCGGGGTGCGCTTATCATTGGCCCACTTGACCAGCTTCTGCACCTCATCGGCATTCCTGGGTTTGACCACGCACCTGGGCCTTATCGGGGAGACAAAACTAAAATCCCCGGAGTACTCCTCCAGGGTCTCTGCATCATCAAGGACATTCTTAGCGCCGAAGATTTTTACCAGACTCTCATTACCAGCCATAATCCTGCTCCTTTGCCCTGATTATTTAAAGTTTAGCGGGACAAAAACTGCCCTATTATACCACAACATTTCCGGCTTAAGTAGACCTTAAATCACTCGTTAGCAGACTTATAGCGGGGCAAATAGCGCCGGGGCTTTTAATCCGTGGTGCTTTCTTCGTATTCCCGCCTCAGCTCCTCAACCGTCTTCTGTAACTGGTCTCCTTTTTCCTCCTCGCTCAACCGGTGCAGGGGAGGAATCCACTCCATGTCCCGCAGGTTTTGCGCCACCATAGGCAGCAGGTCGTAGGGAATGGAGATAAGCATCAAGCCTTCCGGGAGTATGCCGCGTGTTTTCATGCCGAAACCAAGGCCGGAGACGAAATGATTCAGCTCACCGCTGACGAAGGGGTAGACATAGAGCCAGGCACACATTAGAACCGGCGTGCTCCTGGTGGTTATCATCCTGCCCGTGGAATAGCACAGCGCCCGCAGTAGAATATCGGCCTGGTTAACTACAGCCGTAACAATAAACACATCCGGCTCAAAAGTCAGCTCATCCATGGGAGAGAAGGCGACATAGCGGACGGTGCCCCCAGCCAGCTTGGGAATGTAATCATAGATTCGGCGGTTAGCCCGCGCTTCTTTGTATATACCGTCCTTGGGGCCCACCTGCCCGCTGGCGAAAATAGGGTTAGCCGGCTCCATGCCCAGCACTACCGGCCCCATGCAGGTGAAATTATCTCGGGCGGCGTAGAAAGGCGGGCTTTTCTGGGCCTCGCCGAGCATCTCGCAAAAAGCCAGCCCCTTGTCCAGTTTCTTGATGCCGTCGGGCTTATTGAGCAGGAACTTAACGCCCACCGGCTTTCTCTCGAACTTGAACTCATTAAATATGGATAGGTCGCTCATAGTTACCTCCCTGCAATTCTATTCCCGGTAAGAATATGATGGGTCTAACCCCTTGGCCATTTCTTCGCTTCGCTTCTTGACCTCTTTGATAAAGCCCTCTCTGCCTAATTTAAACCAGTAAGGCTCCCACTCCATATCATTCAGATTATCAATCAGACCGGGGAGCAGGTCGAAGGGCACGGTTATAAGAATCAGGCCCTCGGGCAGGACCTCTCTGGCTTTCATACTGTAACCGAGGCCGGTGATGGTGCAGTTCAACTCGCCGTTGAGGTAGGGGTGGGCGTACATCCAGGCGCAGGCTAAACAGGTCGTCCCTTTAAAGGACCACATCTTGCCGTCGGCATAACTGCTGGCCCTGAGGATAATCTCGGCCTGGGTCGGGTTGGCGGTAATAATCAGCAGGTCGGGGTCGGAGGTGAGCTGGTCTACCGCAGAGTGAATGATGTACTTGACCGAATCCTTGGGCAATATGGGGACGTAATCATAGATGCGGCGGTTGGCGCCCGGGGTTTTGAACATGGAAAATATCGGGCCCAACTGCCCGCTGTACATCATCGGCGGAAAATCCAGCATGCCGACGACATGCTCCCCGCACTGCACGTTCTCTTTGGCGGCGTAGAAGGGCTGGCTGGTCTGCGCCTCTTTAAACATCTCGCAGAGCCCCAGGCTCTTATCCAGCTGTTTGATTCCTTCGGGTTTATTAAGCGAGTACTTGATGCCTACCGGCTTTCTTTCAAATTTGAACTTCTTAAATATTGAATAGTCGTACATCTTAAAAACCCCCTCTCTGGTTTCAAGGACGATTGTAACAATTTGCTTCCTCATGTGCAATGGCTTAGCGCCGTCTCCCCTTGCAATGTCGGGGCAGATGGCATAGAATTTTCCTGTTTTAGTGCCTTTATAAAAAAAGTAAGGAGGAAAACGATGGCCGAAACAAAATACGGGAAGTACATAATAAGGGAACCCCTGGAAAAGGGATTTGCACCGATGATACACATATGCGGTGAAGAGGGTTGTTATGGTGCCAAGTTTGGTAACTTTCCGGTTGAAGTCCAGCTACTCTGCATCAACGAACCGATTGCATTTCCTCATCCGGCTCACGCCCACGATGCCGACGAAATCTTTTTCATCTTTGGCAGTAACCCAAAGAATTACTACGATTTCGACGCCGAAGTGGAGATACATTTTGGCGAGGAGGGAGAAAAACACATAGTCAACTCCACGTCCATTGTCTTCGTTCCCAAGGGATTAGTACATGGTCCGATTGCCATCACCAAGGTGAACAAACCTTTCCAGTGGATGCACGTTCTCTTTACCCCTAAATACGACATGACACGAGGTGACGTTTCGCTGCACCCCAGCCACCCCCGTGAGAAATATTCGCCCGAGGAGATAAAGAAGCTAAAAGGCTAGCCAGTAGGAGCAATCACCAAAAAGAAAGACAATACCAACAAGGAGAAAATAATGGCCGAGACGAAATACGGAAAGTACTTTATATCGGGGCCCTTTCCGGGGACTGAGGAGATGAAGATTATCGCTAGTTTAAGCGGCGACCAGATTCAAGGGTGTAACCGGTATCTGGTCAACTGGATGACCTCTTCACCGGCCGCGCTCTTCGGGGTGGAGTCCTGGGACCAGATTTCTCACAGCCCCCACATACACAAAAGCGCCGAAATCCTGATGCACCTCGGCACCAACCCGGATGCCCCTTACGACCTGGGAGCCGAGATCGAGTTCTGTATGGGCCCGGAGATGGAGAAGCATACTATCACCAAGTCCACGGTGACCTATATACCGCCGAACTTCATCCACGGCCCCTGGAGGGTTAAGAGGGTGGACAGGCCCTTTCTCATAATACAGGTCAATCAAGAGCCTACCCACACCGAAAAATCGCTGAAAGAGCTGGTGCCCGCAGAAGACATGGATAAAACGATGTGCCTTGATGAAGGCTATGAGAGCAAAGAGGCAGTCTGGAAGTTCCCCAAAGGCTCTACCAGAGCTCAACAGCAGCAATAGCCCTTACCGGCAGATGTAATTAAAAGGAACGAAAGACAGATGAAAAGATTTAAAAAGCTGCTCGAACCTTATAATATAGGCCCGGTGAAGACCCGGAACCGGATGATAAAAACGGGGGCGTCCTCGCTTTACTGGCATGAGGGCGAACTTCACATGAACCAGACCACCCTGGCCTTCTATGAAGCCTTAGCCAGAGGCGGTGTCGGTCTGATAATAGTAGAATCCCCGACCATAGACTACCCTTCAAGCTCCCGGTGGAAACAGATATATCGCCTTGATGACGATAAATACATTGAGGGCATGAGCGAGCTGGTACAGGTAATCCACAAGCACGGCTGCCCCACTTTCATGCAGATGGTCCACCTTGGCCCCTGGCAGAACCCGCTTTTTAGTAACCAACCACCCATTTCCGACGAGCCGCCGGTAGGGGCTTCGCCCCTCAAACTGGATTCGCCGGGTGACTTTCATCATGACCTGATCAGGGAGCTCACCATCCCCGAGATTGAGGGCAAAGTCAATAAATTCGCCAGTGCCGCGGTACGGGCGCAGAAGGCAGGCTTTGACGGGGTAGATATAAACGCCGGCAGCACCCATCTGGTGCATAACTTTCTATCTCCCTTCTGGAACAGACGGCGGGATGCCTATGGCGGCAGCCGGGAAAAAAGAGCCCGGTTTCTGGTGGAAATCATAAAAGAGATTAAAAAACGTTGCGGGCAGGACTTCCCGGTCTGCGTCTGTATGAATGGTATCGAAATTGGTCGGACTATCGGTGTCGATGATAGCCAGTGTATGACCGTTGAGGATAGCCAGGGGCTGGCCCGGCTAATTCAGGAGGCCGGCGCCGACGCCATCCAGGTGAGAAATCAGTGGCTGGGATACCACGTCGGCGGTTTTCTGCCTGACTACCTCTTCTATCCAGAAGCGCCGATTCCTCTGAATACCTTCCCCAAAGAATACAACTCAAGCCACAGGGGAAACGGGGCTAATATCTACCTGGCCGAAGGAATGAAAAAGGCTCTATCCATTCCTATCATCGTTGTCGGCCGGCTCTCCCCCGAGCTGGGGGAGAAAGTCCTGCGAGAGGGCAAGGCAGACTTTATTGCTATGCATAGGGGCTTATTCGCCGATCCGGAGCTGCCCAATAAGATTGCCGCCGGCAGACTGGAGGATATTGCTCCCTGCACCCAGTGCGGCACCTGCCTGGACCAGTCTATCCAGATGAAGCGGCGCTGCCGGATGAACGGGGCTATCGCCACCGAAAAATATACGGTTGACAAAGCGAAGAGGCAGAAAAAGGTGATGGTGATTGGCGGCGGGCCAGGCGGCATGGAGGCGGCCAGAGTGGCGGCGCTTAGGGGACACGATGTAACCCTTTATGAAAAAACGTCCAAACTGGGTGGACTGCTATCCCTGGCGGCACTGATAAAAGGAATTGAACTTGAAGACCTGCCGGGTATGGTACGCTATCTTAAAACTCAGATTGATAAACTAGGTGTGAAAACGAAGCTTGGCCAAGAGGTTGATAGCTCGATAATCGAGGAGACTAAGCCGGATGTGGTCATCGTGGCTAACGGCGGTATACTTACCGCTCCCGATATTAAGGGAATCAATAACCGCCGAGTGCTAACCACTCCCACCCTACACCGCCGGGTAAAGCCTTACCTCAAATTGTTTGGACCGAGATTTCTGGGGTGGCTGACCAAATTCTGGCTTCCCGTTGGCAAGAACGTCATTGTTCTCGGTAGCGGAATACACGGTTGTGAAACCGCCGAGTTCCTGGTCAAGCGAGGCAGAAAGGTTACCATCGTTGATACCGCCGAGGAGCTGGGCGAAGGAATGATAGACTTCAGGCTGGGATTGGTCATGGACTGGTTCGAGGGAAAAGGCGTGACCACGATTAACGGAGTCAAATCTATGGAGATAACCGATAAGGGGCTAAACATCATTAACAAGGAGGGTGACAAACAGACCATCGAAGCTGATAGCATAATTCCAGCCATACCGCTGGCACCAAACACCGGCTTATTTAAGAGCCTTGAGGGCAAGGCTGCCGAAGTCTACGCCATCGGCGACTGCGGCCAGCCCCGCATGATAGTAGACGCTATTGCCGATGGCTGGAAAATCGGCAATAAAATATAGGGGAGGGGTGGTAAAATTCTCACCAAAAGAGGTGCGTCATGACATTAGAGGAAATGGGAAAAAGGCTAAAGGCGGCTGAAGGCGCCTTAGAGGAGCTGGGCAAAAGGGTCAGGGTTACCGAGGATATTCAGGAGATTCATGAACTGCAAAGGCGTTATATTAATGCCCTGATATGCACCGAGTGGGATGATTGTGCCGACTGCTTTGCCGAAAACGCCAAGGTTGATGTCTACCTCCACAAGCCAATCAAGGGTAAGGCGGCCATTATAAAGTGGTTCAAGGAAGAACTTTCCAAGACACATGCCGGCAAAGAAGGGGACATTGTCGTTCACCCCGTTATCAAAGTCGATGGCGACAAAGCCAAGGGTACATGGTTGCTCTATATGATGTATTGCTACCCCCGCACCGGACAGTCGCTATTCTGGGTCCAGGGCTTCTATAATAATGAGTATGTAAGAGAGCATGGGAAATGGAAAATCAGCCTCATGTACTGGCGGGAGCGCATGGGTCTGCCCGGCAGCGGACCGCCAGAGGGCCTCTGGTAGCCTAAAGCTCAACATATTCCGGCGGCAGTGGTAAGCCGGGCCAGTAACCTTTCTTACCGGGGTAGGGCTGGTGAAAACTGGTCGGCTCATCGGGCTTGGGTGCTTCGACTTCCTTGGTACCCTTGATAGTACTGCCCTGAATAACCGGCTCTTCCACCCATGCCTTTTCGTAAGAGCTGCGTAGCATCAAGTGAGCGCGGTAGTCCCAGAACTTCCAGTGGCCGTCTTCCTTAACGAATATGTGGTTATATTTTATAACCTGCCAGATGGGAATAACGCCCTTTACCGGGTCGTAAAAGGTGTTGAGCCCGATGTGAAACCACATACCCTTAGCTGTTTTCATATCCTTTTGTATCTGAATAACCGGCGTGGTCAATTCGTGGATGGCACAGTTTCCCTCGTAGTTGTA
>DAOUMQ010000159.1:0-2947 GCA_034410425.1 Dehalococcoidales bacterium
TCACGGCCAGCGTGCTTTGGGGAAAGGCGCGCTGAGACAGTGCCGCCACTACCGAGGAGTCCACCCCGCCGCTTAAGCCCAGCACCACCCCCTTGCTCCCGGCGGCGGCTACCTTCTCCTTTATCCAGGAGGCCAGCTTATCGGCTAACTTTGCTGAGTCCATTGCTTTTTGGTTGTTGCCTTAAGGTTGCCAGTAGTATACTACCCTGTAGCTATCAGGTCAAAGAGAGCGTTTTGCGTCCCACCCTCCCACCCAAAAGGGTTGTACCCTCTTACAACACCCCCTATGGGGTGGGTGGGAAAAGATTTAAAGCGGGGTGGGGCGATAGAGTCTTAAAGAGGTGAAACCTCTTTGGGCGGGTGGGTATGGGAAGAGAAACAGGGGGAGGGGTAGACCAAGCAAATGCCAGAAGCCGACCTTATTCTCCATAACGCCAGGGTAATCACCATGGACCCGGCTCATCCCACTGCCGGGCTGGTTGCAGTCAGGGGCAACAAGATTCTTTTGGTTGCCGCCGAAGACCATCTGCAGTCGGTGAAGGGGGCTAAGAGCCAGCTAATCGACTGCCAGGGCAAGACGGTAGTCCCCGGCTTCAACGATGCCCACTGCCATATCTTCGGCTTTATCAGGAAGCTGCGCAGTCTCGACTTGAGCCCTTCCTCGGTAAGCTCTATTGCTGACATAAAGGCAGCCGTCCGCCGCCAGGCGCAGAGCCTTCCCCCGGGCCAGTGGCTCATCGGCACCGATTACAACGAGTTCTACCTGGCCGAGAAGCGGCACCCCAACCGCCGTGACCTGGACGAAGCGGCCCCCGACCATCCCGTAGTCCTGGCCCACCGTTCCCTGCATGCCTGCGTGCTCAACAGCCTGGCGTTATCGTTGGCCGGCATTACCAGGGAGACCCCGGAGCCGCCGGGGGCGCTTATCGATAGAGAACTTGACACTGCCGAGCCCAGCGGCCTCCTCTTTGAGATGCTCGGCTATATCAGGGATAAGGTGCTGCCCCCGCCCTCCGAGGAAGAGCTGGCTGAAGGCGTAGCCCAGGCTAACGAGCACTATCTGTCTATGGGCATCACCTCGCGGCAGGAAGCCTCCGTCGCCAACGATTATGCCCGCTGGCAGACACTGAAGCGCTTTAAACAGAGCGGTAAGCTCCAGAGCCGGGTCTCGATGATGTTCGGCTTTAACGCCTTGTCCCAGTTTCAAGAAAGGGGGCTGGCTTTCGGCTCGGGCGATGCCCAACTGCGGCTGGGTGGGGTAAAGATAGTGCTTAACGAGACCAGGGGAAGTCTACAGCCGCCGCCGGATGAGCTAAAAGAGCAGGCGATGAGCGCCCACAAAGCCGGATTCCAGTTGGCCATCCACTGCGTTGAGCCGGGCACGGTGGAAGCGGCCATAGCTACACTTGAGTATATCGGCAGTGGCTCGCCTCTAGCCAAACGCCGCCACCGCCTGGAGCACGTCTCCGAGTGTCCGCCCGAGCTACTTAAACGGCTAAAAAACCTCGAAGCTATGGTGGTCACCCAGCCGCCGTTTATCTACTACAGCGGGGAGAGATACTTAGCCACCTTACCTCCTGAGCGCCAGAAGTGGCTATACCGCATCAGGTTCTTTCTTGACGCCGGGCTGGTGGTCGCTGGTAGCTCTGATTCGCCGGTGGCTCCGGATAACCCCCTGCTCGGCATCTATGCCGCCGTCAGCCGGCGGGCGGAGTCGGGGCAGGAGCTTTTACCCGGTGAAGCCGTCTCGGCAAAGGAGGCGTTAGCTATGTATACGGTTAATGCCGCTTACGCTTCGTTTGAGGAGGATATAAAGGGCTCCATCGCCCCGGGCAAGCTGGCCGACCTGGTGGGTTTGAGCGCCGACCCCCTGAAATCGCCCACGGAGAAGCTCGAGGATATCAGGGTGGAGATGACTATTATCGACGGCAGGGTTGTCTGGCAGGTTTGACTGGCTCTTTGAGATAAGGGTAAACTTATTTAGTTAGAGGCAAGCGATGTCAGCGGTTGTTCCCCGAAGAACCGGTATTGCCAATCTACCCCTTCACTACGGCAAAGCGCCCCCCTGGCTATTTGAGCGCATGACCAAGCTGGCCAGGGAGATTACCATTGCTATTGTCGCTGACTTTGGCCCTGAGGAGATGCTACGGCGGCTGGCCCACCCCTACTGGTTTCAGGCCTTCGGCTGCATCCTGGGCTTCGACTGGCATTCCAGCGGCGTCACCACTACCCTCTGCGGCGCGCTTAAAGAAGGAATCAGGGGTCTGGAGCGGGACTTGGGCCTGTTTGTCGCCGGCGGCAAGGGCAAGACCTCACGGCGGACGCCGGAGGAGTTGGAGCGGTGGGGGGAATGGCTTTCACTCAACCCCAAGCCGCTGGTCTACGCCAGCCGGATGTCGGCCAAGGTGGATAACTCGGCGGTCCAGGACGGCTACCAGCTCTATCACCACAGCTTTTTGTTCACCAAGAAAGGCTCGTGGGCGGTTATCCAGCAGGGGATGAACGAGAGCAAGCGCTATGCCCGCCGCTACCACTGGCTGGGGGAGCAGGTGGCTAGCTTTGTCGACGAGCCCCACTCGGCGGTGCTCTCGGAGGCGAGGGGGCAGGCGCTGAACCTGGTGGCTAGAGAGAGCGACCCCGCCCGGACCACCATCGCCGAAATCGTCACCAACCAAAAGCCCTACCAAATCCTTACCGAGCTCAAAAAAATAAAGACCCTGGACTTGCCTCCCCGCCACTACCTCACCACCGCTGACCTTCACCCCGACAGCCTGAGCCGCATCATCTTAAGCACCTACGAGCGCCAGCCCAAAGACTTTGAGCAGCTTTTGGGGTTGCCGGGGGTGGGGCCAAAGACAATACGGGCTTTGAGCCTTATTTCCGAGCTGGTCTACGGGGTTGCCCCCAGCTACCGCGACCCCGCCCGCTACAGCTTCGCCCACGGCGG
>DAOUMQ010000160.1:0-2572 GCA_034410425.1 Dehalococcoidales bacterium
AGGGTGGTGGTAGCCGACATCCTGGAGGAGGACGCCGAGGCAACCGCTAAGGAAATCAAGGCCAAGGGGGGCAAGGCTATAGCCGTGAAAGCCGACGTTACCTCCGAGGCCGAGACCAAGGGCATGGCCGAGAAAACAGTCAAGGAGTTCGGGCGAATTGATATCTTGGTCAACAATGCCGGCTTCTACCACGGCATGTCGAGGAAATCATTTGAAGAGATTCCGCTGGCGGAGTGGGACAAGATGATGAATGTCAGCGCCAAGGGGACCTGGCTCTGCTCCAGGGCGGTCTTCCCCCAGATGAAGAAACAGAACAAGGGCAAGATTATCAACGTCGCTTCCGAGGCCTGCTTTGCCCCGACCAAGGGACTGATTCACTATACGGCGGCCAAGAGCGCCGTTATCGGCATCACCCGCGTCCTGGCCGGCGAGCTGGGGCAGTATAACATCTGCGTTAACGTGGTCGCCCCCGGCGTCATCGATACCCCGGCCACCAGAAGTTATGTCAACATGGAGAAGATGGACGCCAGCTCCGTCCCCATGGGGCATTTCGGCAAACCGGAGGACACCGTCGGCGCCGTTGTTTTCTTCGCCAGCGACGACAGCGACTTTATCAGCGGCCAGTCGCTGCTCATTAACGGCGGCCGCAGGGTGAACTAAGAGAACTCTTTAGCTTAAAGGCAAGATACTGTATAATGTAAAACAAAATATAAAGTCTTTTTAAGGAGGAGAAAGATATGCCCTGGATGTGGAATCTGCACACCAGAGAATTCTGGCCGAAGCGAGACTTAAAGAAATACCCGCTGTGGTTCGTCAACCTGGGCCACAGCTACCCGGCCTGGACGCCGCTATTTAACTGGATGTGGTGTTACCCATTAGCCCACGGCCTCTGCTACGGAATCAACGAGACCTGGATACCCACCATCAGGGGCAGCGAGACCCGCGATATAGACGGCTGCGCCCTGGCCAGTTCCCTCAGGATTAGCGACGAGGCTGAGATTAAAGAGAGGCAGAAGAACTTCAAGAAGTTCATCATGGAGACCTACGCCCCCAAGGGGGACAAGATCTATACCGATATGGAGAACGAGCTTATAGGGCTGTGTGAAAAGTTCAGGAAATTTGATTACGAAAAGGCGACCCAGTACGAGCTCTACAAGCTCTTCCGGGAAGGGATACAGCTGCTCTACCGGGAGTGGGAGACCCACTTCTACCTGATATACCCTGTTTACGAGGCTTACTGGAACTGCACCGAGATTGCCGCCGAGTACGGCGGGGTAAAGGAATTCTCCCCCACCTGGCACCGGATAATACGCGGCTACGATAACGACCTCTTCGTCCAGGACAAGGCGCTCTGGGAACTGCACAGCCGCGCCATCGAGCTTAAGATTGACGATGTCTTTACCAAGAACCCCGCCGAGAAGGTCATCCCCGCCCTGAAGAAGCTACCGGCCGGCAAGCAGTGGCTGGAGAAAGACCTCAACGACTTCCTGATAGTCAAGGGCTACGGCTGGCGCTCGCCGCGGATGATGGAGTTCATCGTGCCTTCATGGTGGGAAGACCCCACGCCGGCTATCGCCCACATCCAGCAGTACCTGCAGATGTCCAGGGACGCCAAGGCGCCCTTCCCCTTGGATACCATCCGGCCCAAACTGGCCAAGGAGCGGGAAGAGCTGACCAAAGAGCTTATCGACAAGGTGAAGGCGGCTAAATACCCCGACATGGACTGGTTCCTGGCCACCCTCAACGTCAGCCAGAGATCAAGCGCCTTCAGCGAGAGCCACGATGTCGCCTGGGAGCAGGGCTGCCACACCACCTTCCGCTACCTGGTGAGGAAGATCGGCGAGAGGCTGGTGAAGTTCGGCACCATTGAAAAACCGGACGATATGTTCCTCTTCATCCCCGACGAGCTGGAGCTGTTCATCGCCTACCCCGAATCGTATGAAGTCAAGGATATTGTCGCCGACCGCAAGGCAACCTGGACCGCCCGCAAGGAATTCAAGTCGCGCCCGCATATTATTACCGCCGGGCCGTTAACGCCGGAGGATATAAACAAGCATATACTCTCGGCTCACGATGCCATAGTAGCCAAGGTTGTCGCCGGCGACGCCCCTATCCCCAAGCCGGAGACGGGTGCTATCCTCTTCGGCAACTGCGGCAGTCCCGCCGGCACCGTTGAGGGTAAGGCCCACCTGGTGGTAAACAATGAAGACGTTGTTTCCACCCAGCCGGGCGATATCGTCGTCTGCCCGGGGATGTCTTCGGGATGGACGCCGATGCTGCCGCTGGCTAAAGCCATAGTGACCAACGGCGGCGGTTCCTTGAGCCATGCCGGCATCCACTGCCGGGAGTACGATATACCCCTGGTATCCAACACCGGCAACGGCACCATGGTTATCGAGGAAGGCGAAAAAATCCGGGTGGATGCCACCGAGGGGCTCGTCTTCCGGGTAAAATAGACTTTAAGATGAGCGCGAGGGTTAAACTGCCGCCTATCCTGCAAGAGCTCAGCGGTGGTATTGAGGCGCCCCAGGTAAGCGGTAATACCATCGGTGAATGCCTTAACAGCCTTGAG
>DAOUMQ010000161.1:0-2001 GCA_034410425.1 Dehalococcoidales bacterium
ATAGCCAGAAAATAAACGATAACGACTATCAGCCCCAGCATCTTATATCTATCCTTATTCTATAGAGAGACTTTTTAGACAACCGATACGCAGAGAGGACAGGCTTAAATGGGAGATTTCTATCCAAATAAGGGGGCTCAAAGCTGTATCAATATCGTAATCGGGCACTATGTGCTTGGCTTCTCAATGCCTATTATGGCAATCTCTATATTCTTGCCGCAGTGGGGGCAGTTTATATTCAAGATAACGGGCTGCTGCATCACCCGCTCGGCAACAGCGGTAACCATTGAGTCGATGCTGTCCAGGCGGTTGTCCAGCATATCAAGGCGCCGCTTGATGCGCTCCATGTCCTGCGGCCCTTCTGGCTTTGCCGCTGTGGGCTTTGCCGTCCTGGGCTTAGCCGCTGTGGGTCTAGTCTTTTTCGCTCTCTCCGCCAAGGATACACCCCTTAAAGGAGATTTTAGTTAGGCTAATTATATGGGTTGAACGGCACTATGTCAAAGCCCCAAGTTTTGCGTCCCACCCAGCCCACCCAAAAGGGGCTGTGCCCCTCTTACAACACCTCAAAAAGGGTTTCCCCCCTTCACCACCACTCAAAATGGGTGGGGATTAGGGAACCAGCCTAAGAGGGTGGGATAGGGTGGGAAATAAAACCTGAGGGGGAGGTGGAGAGAAACCCAAAAGGGGGTAGAGGCACCAGCCTTAGAGGGTGGGACAGGGTGGGAACAAAAACCTTGTGGGGGGGGGACAAATCCCCCCTCAATCTTTTGTATCTTTTCCCACCCACCGCCCTCTTAAGTTGACAGATGTCCCCCCAAAGTTGCACTTCTTTGAAAGTAGGTGCTAGAATGGCGGTGCCATGGAATATATGGAGCAGGCACTCTCTCTAGCCAAGCTGGCCCTGGGGCAGGCCAGTCCCAACCCGGCGGTGGGGGCGGTGGTGATCAAGGAAGGCGTGGTCGTGGGACAGGGCTATACCCAGCCGCCGGGCTCCCATCACGCCGAGGTGATAGCCTTAAAGCAGGCCGGCGAGCAGGCTAAGGGCAGTGTGATGTATGTTACCCTGGAGCCCTGCTGTCACCAGGGGCGGACGCCGCCCTGCACCAAAGCCATCATCTCCGCCGGCATCAGCGAGGTCCATATGGCTATGCTTGACCCCAACTCCCTGGTCTCGGGGCGGGGCAGAGACGAGCTCCAGCAAGCGGGCATAAAAACATACCTCAGTGAGCACGAGGAAGATGCTAGAGAGATTAACGAGGCCTATATCAAGTTCATTACCACCGGCCTCCCCTTCGTCACTGCCAAGTTCGCCATGAGCCTGGACGGTAAGATTGCCACTAAAGAGGGACATTCCCGCTGGATTAGCGGCACCGAATCCAGAAAGTACGTGCACTGTTTGCGCTATACCAGCGATGCTATCATGGCCGGGGTCAATACGCTACTGGCTGATAACCCCCACCTCACCACCCGCTGTAGCGGGGGGAAGGTGGGAATAGCCCGCAAGCAGCCGTTGAGAGTGATTGTCGACGGCAGGGGGCGCACCCCCCTGGACTCAAGGGTGTTCAGAGAGCCGGGGAATACGCTGCTGGTGGTGGGCCATAAGCTTGAGCCCAAGGAACGGGCGGCCTTTGAAAAGGCGGGCGCCGAGGTGATGGAACCACCCCAAGAGTACGACAAGGTCGATTTGGAGATACTGCTCAGAGACCTGGGCAAGCGAGAAATCACCAGCGTCATGGTGGAGGGGGGTGGCATACTGCTCGGTTCCCTCTTCGACCTTGGGCTGGTGGATAAGGTTATCGCCTTTATCGCCCCCATTATCATCGGTGGGGCCAATGCCCGCTCGGCGGTGGTCGGTGAAGGGGTGAGCAAGGTCACCGAGGCCTTTCACCTGGAGAGGGTGAGGGTGGAAAAGCTGGGCGATGATTTAATGGTCAGCGGCTACGTTGTCGCCAGGGGGAACTAAAATGTTTACCGGTATTGTCGAAGAGATAGGCAGAGTCA
>DAOUMQ010000162.1:0-2602 GCA_034410425.1 Dehalococcoidales bacterium
CCCTGCCGCTGCTACTCAACGGCATCATGGCCATGAACAGGCAGGGCTCTTCGGTCTTGCTCATCACCCACAGCGAAAGGGTGACCGAAATCGCCCAGCGCGTTTCTATACTATGCGCCGGCAAGATAATCAGGACCGGGTCGCCATCGGAGACCAGCCTCTGGTTCAAGAATAACTGCCTGACCTGCCCCCACATCAATGAGCCAGAGCACTAAAGATTAACATGGTTCGTTACACAGTTGAAAAAGAATACCAGGGGATGATTGACGCCTACCAGAAGGCGGGCGGCGATAGGCGCGTCCTGGAAACTAAGGATGTCGCCAAGCTGGTCATCCATGAAAACCGGGTGCTGGCCAACGACGCTATCAAGGGACTGAAGATAGAGACCAAAGAGACTCAAAGCGGCGTCGACGTTGACCTCCGGGTGGAAGCAGGCGCCAGGATAGCCCACCCCGTCCACCTCTGCTTCGGCATCCTGCCCAAGGAAGGGCTGCAGGAAATCGTGATGAAGGTGAGGGCGGGCGATAACAGCCAGGTCTCGGTAATCGCCCACTGCATCTTCCCCACTGCTACCAAGGTGATACACAAGATGGACGCCGATATCGAAATCGGCAGTAACGCCAGCTTTGACTATAGAGAGACCCACTACCACGGCGAGTCGGGGGGCATAGAGGTAATTCCCAGGGCCAGGGTCAAGGTGGGCAAGGGGGGAGTATGGCAGAGCACCTTTGCCTTAAGTCAGGGGCTGGTGGGAAAGCTGGACTATGATTTCGACGTCGTCTGCCTGGAGAAGGCGGTAGCCGAGCTGGTGGTGAAGGCCTACGGCCGGGGCTCGGACGATATAAAGATATGGGAGAAAATTCACCTCGACGGCGCCGGGGCCAGGGGCATGGCCAAGAGCCGCCTGGTGCTGGGCGACAGGGCCCGGGCTGAGGTCAGAGGGGAGACCTACGGCAATGCCCCCTACGCCCGGGGGCATGTCGACTGCATGGAGCTGGTCAACGGCAGCCAAGCCGTAGCCAAGGCGATACCCATCGTCTCGGTAACCAACGACAAGGCCAAGGTAACCCACGAAGCGGCTATCGGCAGTATAGATAGAAAACAGGTAGAGACCTTAATGGCAAGGGGGCTGGACGAGGACGAGGCGGTGGATGTTATTGTCAGAGGCATCTTGAGGTAGCTGGACAGAAGAGATGTCCTTGGATTTAACCAGGGTGGCAGCGCAGGTTGGGAGCATGGTCGCCAGGCTCAAAGCCGGCGGCGAGGAGAGGCAGAAGCGCCTGCAACAAGCCCTCAGCATATTACAGGATAAGTCCCTAGACCTTGAAAAGCTTAAAAGAAAGATAGAAAGTAGCAAGGGCAAGACCACCTGGCTGGTAGCCGGGTTAGCCGAAGGGCTTGACCAGCGCTATAAGCCGCCCCCCTTCCCTCAAGAATTCAGCGTTCTAGCCACCGACGGCTCTCACATTGACGTTGACCGCCACCGCTCAACGCGTTGCTACCTGATAAACATCGGCGCCGTGGTCTTGCGCTACGGCGCTCAAGCTCAGGCTTCTCTGGAAAGCTTCCCCGCGCTCTACTTCGGCGATGAAGACCTGGTTATCGCCCCCGACGGGGCTAAGGGCCGGGAGCAGCCCATAGAGGGCGTCCTGCTGGGCATCAAGCGCGCCGTCGACGAGTGCCACCGCCTGGCGGAACTAGCCAGCGAATTACCAAAAGAAACCTCGGCGCTGGCGCTGTTAGACGGCTCGTTGATTCTCTGGGGCTTGGCGGGACAGACCTACCCTGAGTTCGTCACCGAGGCGCTTTTGCACAAAGGTTTCCTCCGCCACCTGGAGGCAATCAGAAAGGTCAACGCCGCCGAGCGACGTCTGGCTCTGGCCAGCTATATCAGCTTTCCCCGTTCCACCGATGTCGTCAATGCCCTGCGGGTGGCGCTCTGCCCCCACGACCCCCCGGACTGCGACCGCTACTGCCCCAACAGGACAAGGGACTGCGATAGAGTGGCCGGCGTTCAGGACAGGGAGCTTTTCGCCAGCCTGCTGGATAAGGGCGAGAGGTCAGCGCTGTTTATCAGCCAGTCATCCATAGTGGAGAAGCACTACGGCGGGCACCGCGTCCACTTCTTCTACCTGAGGGTGGACGATGAGATAGCGCGGGTGGAGATTCCGCAGTGGGTAGCCAGTGACAAAGACCTGCTGGCTTTGACCCACAGCCTGGTCTTAGACCAGTGCCGGCGCGGGCAGGGCTACCCGGTGGCTCTGTCCGAAGCCCATGAGCAGGCGGTGGTAACCGGCGCCGATAGGGAGAGCTTCTGGCAGCTGGTGGAGTCTTTAATGATTGGCGAGCATTTGCCCACCTCCACCTCCGCCAAGAGTTTGAGCAAGAGGACAAGGTGGGTATAATAGGGGGGGAAACATAATGCAAAACAATGATGCGAAAAATGAATTGAAACCGAATGAACCAACGAGCCTTTCAAAACTAGAAGCAAAGATAGAAGATGATACACACAAAAAGCATAAAGATGAGATAAGGCTAATAAAAAATCTGCTACAGGTTTTTATGCAAGGGTTCAATTTAATTGGTGAGTTTAACTTTAACG
>DAOUMQ010000163.1:0-14828 GCA_034410425.1 Dehalococcoidales bacterium
TCTGGGCCATGAATTCCTTTATCAGCTCCTGCATGATGCCCCCCTTAGCTTCTGCGGCCTGTATATATCCTAACTCCTGGCTAACAGTTTGGCAAATCTATTTGCCGGCTGATATTGCCACCTAACCTGGGATGAGAGTATAAAAGGGCGGAGGGAAATTATTGACTTTGCCCTGAATTAATGATATATCTAGTTCAAAATCTATAAGGAGGGCTTAACGATGGCTAAAGCTAAAGCAAAAGGCAAAAAGACAGCCAGGGCAAAGGGCAAGACAATTACGGCCAGGGGCAATACAAGTGTCGGCATGGACCCCAACGTGGCTGGATTACTCTGCTACGTGTTAGGTTGGGTAACCGGGCTGATATTCTTCCTTCTGGAGCCGAAAAACAAGTTCGTCCGTTTTCATGCCATTCAGTCGATGATCACCTTTGGTGCTATTAACGTAGTCTACTTTATCTTTTTCCGCATTCCATATGTTTGGGTAATTGGCTGGATCGCCTGGGCGTTTGCCTTTATCCTCTGGATAATACTGATGGTTAGAGCCTATCAGGGGAAGAAGGTCAAGCTCCCCATAGCTGGTGACATCGCCGAGAAACAGGCTTAAAAGAAGGATTGAACATTGGCTAGAGCAAGCAGGGGGCTGGAGCCAAACCTGGCGGGATTACTGTGCTACCTGGTAGGCTGGATAAGCGGGCTGTTCTTCCTTGCCCTGGGAGGAGATAAGTTCGTGCGCTTTCACGCCTTGCAGTCGATAGTTACCTTCGGCGCTCTTACCGCCGCCTTTAGCCTCATCCTGGTGCCGGTTATCGGCTGGTTGTTCAGCTACATCGTCGCTTTGCTCGCCTTTATCCTCTGGATAATACTGATGGTTAAAGCCGCTAAAGGGGAGAAATATAAGCTCCCCTTGGCCGGCAGATTCGCTGAGAAATATGCCTAGTCTTGAAAGAATAAATCAAGATTAAGGAGGAAACAAATGAAAAAGCTCATAGCATTAGCGCTGGTAATGGTTATGGTGCTGGCTTGTATCAGCCTGGTTGCCTGTAACGGGGGAGGGGGAGGTGGGGCGACGACGACACCGCCGGCTGGCGGCACAACGACGCCCGCCGGTGGAGAAACGACGACACCGCCTCCGGATGAGACGACAACACCCCCGGAGGAAACGTTGGAAGACATTCTGGGGTATGGAGCCAGCATAACCGCAGTCTACTACGAAATGGAGGTAACCGGTCCCGGGATGCCCCCGATGACTACATGCATCTGGATGGAGGGGGACAGGATGAGGACCGAAGCAACCGGAATGACTGATTACGGTGAACAGACGGTGGTTATTATAGCCGACTTTGGTGCTGGCACCATGTATATGCTTTATCCAGACCTGGCCATGGCTATGGAAATTCCTTTCGACCCAGCGATGGTAGAATCGCCCATTGCCGAGTCTCAATATATCCCCGACTACGACTACACAATTCTCGGCACCGAAGTTGTGGACGGCAGGGAATGCATGAAGGTCCAATATACCTCCGCAGAGGGAACGGTCACAATGTGGATATGGAAAGCTTACGGCTTCCCGATTAAGATCGAGGTGGCGACGCCGCAAGGTACTTTTACATCTGAGTTTAGGGATATACGATTCGGCGATATCGATGACAGCCTGTTTGAGGTGCCACCGAATTACACCATAGTATCGTTTTGAGGCCTGAGCCGCTGGCAAAGGGCATAACACTGCCTTAAGTATGAGCAAGTTTATCGATAAATTGAGTCTGGCTTCTCAGGGCGAGAAGCCTATGGGGTTTCGGGCGGCGGCAACGGGGGCATCGCCCAAGCCCAGGATGCTGTTGGTGGCCAGTGTGGCTACGGGCGCCGCCAAGACTGCCGGCGCCGACGCCGTTCTGTTCTCCGTCCCCAAAACGGGGGTAAAGTCACCCAAGCTTGATGTTCCCTGGGGCGGCTGGCTCAAAGAGGTCACCGGCCCGGGAGTCAAGCAGCTGGTCGAGGCGAGCGCCGACTTTGTTGTCTTTCCCGCCGAAAGTGTTTCTGGTGCCATACTCGAAGATGATAAGCTGGGCAAGATACTGGAGGTCGAGCCCGGGCTTGACTTAGGTCTGCTAAAAGCAATCGATGACCTGCCGGTGGACGCGGTGCTGGTCGCCGCCAAAGGTGAAAAGGGCGCTTTTCTTAGCTGGCATCAGCTCATGCTCTTTCGGCGCTGTGCCAGCATTTCAAGCAAGCCACTGCTGGTCTCGGTGCCTTCCGGGGTAACCGCCAGCGAGCTCCAGGCCCTGTGGCAGGCCGGGGTGAGTGGGGTGGTGGCTGGGGCGGCAAAGACAGCCGAACTGCGCCGAATTATCGATAAATTGGTCTTGCCCTCGGCGGGTAAGGCCAGAAAGGCCGAACCGCTGGTGCCCCGTATTAGCGGCCAGACGGGGACAGTTTCTGAAGAGGACGAAGAAGAGGAAGAGGAGTAATCTTTAGGGGCTGGACTGGGTCATCTGCCAGGACTTGCCCTCGGTGGTAATAGCCGGAGCGATTACCATCCCCGCTTTTTGCATTTCCTTGATGTTGCGCGCCCCGCAGACGCCCATTGCCGTGCGCAGCGCCCCGATGAGGTTCTGACTGCCATCGGTAACCGAGGTGGGACCGAAGAGGATTTGCTCCATGGTGCCGGTGGTGCCTACCTTTATTCGTGTTCCCCGGGGTAGCGCCGGGTGGGGGTGGGACATCCCCCAGTGATAGCCCAGCCCGGGAGCCTCTTTAGCCTGGGCCAGAATAGAGCCCAGCATTACGGCATCGGCACCGGCGGCAAAAGCCTTGCACAGGTCTCCGCCGTTGCGGAAGCCGCCATCGGTGATTATGGGCACATACCTTCCCGACTGGCGCTGGTATTCATCCCTGGCCGCGGCGCAGTCCATGGTGGCCGTTATCTGGGGGACACCGACGCCGAGTACCTGCCGGGTGGTGCAGGCCGCCCCCGGCCCGACCCCCACCAGGACTGCCGAGATGCCGGTCTTCATAATATCCAGGCAGGCATTATAGCTGACACAGTTACCGACAATTACCGGCATGGGCACCGACTTTTTAAGCTCGGTGAAGATTAGCCCGCGGTAGCTCTTGGAGACGTGCTTGGCGGTGGTGACCGTGGACTGGACGACCAGGATATCGGCCTTGGCTTCGGCGATTACGGGAGCCAGGCGCTTGGTGTTGGCTGGCGTCACCGAGACGGCGCAGGTCGCCCCCGCCTTTTTAATGGCCTCTATTCGCTCGGCGACCAGCTTTTCCTTAATCGGCGCCGAGTAGACTTTCTGCAGTTTGGCGGTGACCTCGGCTACGGGAGTGCGGGCAATATCGGCCAAGACCTCCTCGGGGTTATCATAGCGGGTCTGCACCCCCTCCAGGTTGAGGACGGCCAGGCCGCCCAGCTTGCTTAAAGCGATGGCTGTCTTGACATCGACCACGGCGTCCATGGCTGAGGCCAGGATGGGTAGGGCGAAGGTGAAGCCGTCTATTTTGAGTTCTATTTTGGTCTGGTCGGGGTTGATGGTCACGTTTCCGGGGACGATAGCTACTTCGTCAAAGCCGAAGGAGCGCCTCAATTCTCTGAATCTGGGTTTAGCCATCTTGCACCTTCTTAAAGGGTAACTATAGCAAAAACGGCTCTTTAAAGTCAAGGAATTTTGGGTAGTTTTTCTTCCCACCCGGCCCGCCCTCGGAGGCAGTGCCCTTGAATTCCCACCTCTTTTGGGGAGTGTTAAAGAGGGTGCAACCCTTTTGGGTGGGTTAGGGTGGGACGCAAAACGAGAGCTAGAACAGGGGAGGGGTCAAAGTCCGCAGTAGACGGGAGGTTAGCCATAAGCTATAATAGCCAGACCGGGAAGACAAATAGATGCCGGCTCTTTATATTGTGGCCACTCCGATTGGTAACCTTGAAGACATCTCCCTGCGCGCTCTGCGGACTCTGCGGGAGGTAGGGCTTATTGCCGCCGAGGACACCCGCCGCACCCGCCAGCTCCTGGCGGCCTACGATATCAAGACCCCAACGACCAGCTATCATGAGCGTAACAAGCTGACCAAACTGGACTATATTCTGGGCCGCCTTGAAGACGGTGACGTGGCCCTGGTCTCCGACGCCGGCATGCCGGGCATAGCCGACCCCGGCCACGAGCTTATCGTCGCCGCCAGCCAGCGGGGCATTGAAATCGTTCCTATCCCCGGGGCCTCGGTGGTTGTCACGGCGCTGGCCGTCTCCGGGCTGGATACGGGGCAGTTTATCTACCTCGGCTTTCTGCCCCATAAAGCCGGTGCCCGCCGGCGCCTCTTGCAGTCTGTTGCCGAGGTAACCGCCACCATCGTTATCCTGGAGTCCCCCCACCGCCTGAAGGCGGCATTAAAAGATATACTGGAGATTCTGGGGGACAGGGAGATAGCCGTCTGCCGCGAGCTGACCAAGCTTTACGAAGAGGTCTTCCGGGGGAGGGTAAGTCAGGCAGTAGCCCACTTTACCGAGGCGAGGGGTGAGTTCACCCTGGTCATCGAGGGCAACAAAGAGCCAACAAAACCGCAGTTGACCGGGGCTGTAGAAAAACGGTTGCGGGCACTGCGCCGCTCAGGGGTAGCGGCCAAGCAAGCGGTCGCCGAGGTAGCCGCCGAGACCGGCCTATCCAAGAAGGAAATATACCGGGCCTGGCTGAAGTTAGCCTAAAAGCTTTTAGGTATAGAGGAGAATATAAATGCGCCGTGGTTGTATGTCTTTGGGCGATGTCCAGTGCGATGAGTGCCAGCGCCTTATACCCTATCCGGAGCGCTACCTGATGATTGACCAGGAAGAGGGCGCGGTAGCGCGCCTGTGCCTTAACTGCTGTCTGGAAAAGGGCTACGCTCATTACACCGAGGACAAGGGGCAAAAGACACTCACCTTCTTCACCGAACCGACTTATAAGGAATAGACTATGAGCCAGAGGATTTTTATCGGTGTCGCCTGGCCTTATGCCAACGGCTCTCTGCACCTGGGGCAGATTGCCGGGGCCTACCTGCCCGCCGATATCTTCGCCCGCTACCATCGCCTCAAAGGCAACGAGGTGTTGATGGTCTCCGGCTCCGACCAGCATGGCACGCCCATCACCATCAAGGCGGGGCAGGAAGGTAAGGCGCCCGCTGAGATAGCTACCAAGTATCACCAAGAATTTCTGGAGTCCTGGCAGAGGCTGGGCATATCCTTCGACCTTTTCACCACCACCGGCACCGCCAACCACGCTAAAGTTACCCAGGACATATTTTTAACCCTGCTGGAAAAGGGCTATATCTATAAAGACACCGTCTCCCAGCCCTACTGCCCGCAGTGTAAGCGCTTCCTGCCCGACCGCTATATCGAGGGCACCTGCCCTTACTGCCAGTCGGCGGGGGCCAGGGGCGACCAGTGCGACGACTGCGGCAAGCCGCTGAACCCTGAAGACCTTCTCGAGCCACGCTGCCGTCTCTGCGGCGGCACCCCCCAGTTCAAGGACTCGGAGCACTTCTTTTTGAAGCTCTCCGCCTTTCAGGACGAGCTCTCGGCATGGGCGGGCATGCAGGGCCAGTGGCGACCCAACGTTTATAATCTTACCCAGCGCTATCTGAAAGAGGGGCTCAGGGACAGGGCCATCACCCGGGATATAGACTGGGGGGTGGCGGTGCCGGCTAAAGGCTTTGAGGACAAGCGCATCTATGTCTGGTTCGAGGCGGTCATCGGTTATCTCTCGGCGTCCAAAGAGTGGGCTAAAACAAAAGGGGATGAAGAAGGGTGGCGCCCCTTCTGGCAAAACGATGAGGCACAGGGCTATTATTTCATCGGCAAGGACAATATCCCCTTCCATACCCTCATCTGGCCGGCGATGCTGATGGGCTACGGGGGGCTTAATCTCCCCTACGATGTGCCGGCCAACGAGTTCCTGACCATTGAGGGCAGGAAGCTTTCCACCAGCCGCAACTGGGCGGTCTGGCTGCCCGACTATCTATCCCGCTACCAGCCCGACCCCCTGCGCTACCTGTTATCGATAAACATGCCTGAGGGCGGCGACACCGATTTTTCCTGGCGGGAGTTCGTCCGCCGCAACAACGATGAGCTGGTGGCTACCTACGGCAACCTGGTCAACCGGGTGCTCACCTTCGTCTATAAGAATTTTAATGGCAGTGTGCCGGAGCATAGAGACCTTGACAGTGAAGGCAAGGCTGTTATCGATAATGCCCAGGAGACACTTACTAGGGTGGGAGAGCTTATCTCCCAGTGTCATTTCAAGCAGGCCATAATGGCGGCCATGTCCCTGGCTCAAGAGACCAATCGCTACCTGGATAATAAATCGCCCTGGAAGGTAATCAAAGAGGACAAGCCAGCCGCCGCCGACTCCCTGTACGTGGCCCTTTGCGCCATATCTTGCCTGAAGACGGCGCTCTATCCTTTTTTGCCTTTTAGCTCACAGCGGGTGCATGAGTATCTTGGTTTTGAGGGTAGTGTCAAGGACTACGGCTGGCAGCCCGCTCCGCCGCCACCGGGGCAGAAGCTATTAGAGCCCAACCCCCTGTTTACCAAGCTGGAGGAAGAGCTGGTCGAGGAAGAGACGGCCCGGCTGGGGCAGGTTCGCGACTAGCCGCCCCGGCTAATTTGGGGGAACCTTGCAGTTAAACGATATTTATCAGCTTATCGGGGAAGACCTGGCTAAGGTTGAGAGCCAGATAAAATCGGTGACCGAGGTTGACTCTCCGGCCCTGGCCGAGCTTTTGAAGCACAGCCTGAAGGAAGGCGGCAAGAGGCTCCGCCCCGTGCTTACCCTGCTCTCGGCTAAGTTCCATAACTATAACCTTGACCTGTTGCTGCCGATGGCTACCTCGGTGGAGCTTATGCACACCGCCACCCTGGTCCATGATGACGCTATCGACGACTCCGCCGTCCGCCGGGGCCGGCCCACGGTTAACAGCCTCTGGGGGGAAGACAGGGCGGTGCTATTGGGGGACTACCTCTTCGCCAAGGCGGGGGAGTTTGCCGCTCTGACCGGCAACCTAAGGGTAATCAGGCTCTTCGCCCAGACCCTCCAGATTATCTCCAGCGGCGAGCTAGACCAGACCTTTGACGCCTTTGACCTGGAGCAGAGCCGCGACCGCTACTTTAAGAGGATTGCCAGCAAGACCGCCTCCCTGTTCTCCCTGGCTACCGAGTCGGGGGCGATTTTAAGCCAGGCCCCCGAAGCGCTGGTCAAGGTTTTAAGGGAATACGGCTATAACCTGGGCATTGCCTTCCAGATTGTCGATGATACCCTGGATTTCGTCGGCACCGAGAAAGAAATGGGCAAGCCGGTGGGCTCGGATTTAGCCCAGGGAACGCTTACCCTGCCGGCCATGCTCTCTTTAGAGCGCTACCCCGATGACAACCCGGTGATAGAGCTATTCCGCAACCGCGATATGGCCGAGGGCGATAAAAAGAAGAAAATAAAAGAGGCTATAGAGATGGTCGCTGACCCTATAATTATAAAGCAGTGCTATGAGGTCGCCTCGGACTATTGCGCTAAGGCCTGCCATCATCTGGGGCGTCTACCTGATAACCCCAGCCGCCAGGTCTTAAAAGACATCGCCGCCCTGGTGCTGAGCCGAAAGAGCTAGGCGTAGCTCTCTTTCTTCTCGGTGGGCATTATTTCCTTGAAACGGTCGACGGCATAGCGGCAGGCGGCAAAGCCCTCCCGGCGGTGGGCGGCGGCTATAGCCACCACCAGGTTGATTTCGCCCACCTTGAGCTTGCCGATTCTATGGCAGATGGCAACGTTATTGACCGGCCACTTCTTCTTGATTTCGTCGGCTATCTGCTGCAGGCTGTCTTTGGCCGTTCCCTGGGGGTCTTGGTATTCCACGGAGAGGACCTCTTTGCCCTGAGAGTAGCCGCGAATCAGTCCGATGTAGCTGGCAACACAGCCGCTGGTATCGGTCTTGGCTCGGTTAATCACCAGCTCGGGGGAGATAGGCTTTCCTGTAATCTCAATCACGCCACTGTCACCTGGTAACCATCAGGCGGCTGGAGATTGCTTGGGGATAAGTCGGGGCGAGACCTTGGGCTTCTTGGCCGCCGGCTTGGCTTTGGCTTTGGGTGCCTCCGCTACCGGTTCGGCGGTGGGCGGGGCGGTGGCTTTGACGGAGAGGGGTTCGGTAAAGGCGGCTTCCAGGTCTTCGCCCTCTATGGTCTCCTGGACGAGGAGTTTTTCGGCGATATGGACCAGTCTCTCCTTGTTTTCGCTTAAAATCTGCTTGGCCTGGTCGTGGGCGTGCTGGAGGATATCCTGGACCTCCTCGTCAATCTTCTGGGCTACCTTCTCGCTGTAGTCCCTCTGCTCCGAGATTTCACGGCCGAGGAAGATCATTTCCTCCCTGCGCCCGAAGCTCCGCGGCCCCAGCTTTTCACTCATTCCGTAGGAGGTTACCATCTTGCGGGCAAGCTTGGTGGCTTCCTCAATATCGTTCTGGGCGCCGGTGCTCATCTCATTGAAGATTAGCTCCTCGGCGGTATGCCCCGCCATCAGGGTGGCCAGCATATCCTTGAACTGGGAGCGGGTCATCAGGTAGCGGTCTTCGGTGGGCAAGAGTCGGGTATAACCGCCCATCAGCCCCCGGGCAACGATGGAGATTTTATGCACCGGGTCGGCATTGGGCAGCATCTTAGCTACCAAAGCGTGCCCTGACTCGTGATAGGCGGTAATCTCTTTTTCCTTGGGGTTTATCTTGCGGCTCTTCCTCTCCGGGCCGGCAATCACCCGGTCTATCGACTCCTCAAGCTCCTTCATCTCGATGACCTTCTGGCCCCGCCGCGCTGCCAGGATAGCCGCCTCGTTGACCAGGTTGGCCAGGTCGGCGCCGCTGAAACCAGCCGTCTGCTTGGCCAGCACTTCCAGGTTGACCGACTCCGCCAGCGGTTTACCCTTGGAGTGGACCTTGAGGATAGCCGTCCGGCCGACAATATCGGGCCGGTCGAGGATTACCCGCCGGTCAAAGCGCCCGGGGCGAAGCAAGGCCGGGTCGAGAATATCGGGGCGGTTGGTCGCCGCCAGGACAATGACGCTGGTATTGGTGTCAAAGCCGTCCATCTCCACCAGAATCTGGTTGAGGGTCTGCTCCCTCTCGTCGTGGCCTCCGCCCAGCCCCGCCCCGCGGTGGCGGCCGACGGCGTCAATCTCGTCAATAAAGACAATGCAGGGGGCGTTGCGCTTGGCTTGCTCAAAGAGGTCGCGGACACGCGAGGCGCCAACGCCGACGAACATCTCGACGAATTCACTGCCGCTGATGGAGAAGAAGGGCACGCCGGCTTCGCCGGCTACCGCCCGGGCCAGCAGTGTCTTGCCTGTGCCCGGCGGGCCTATCAGCAACAGCCCCTTGGGAATGCGCGCCCCCAGACGCTGGAATTTCTCCCGCGACTTGAGGAACTCGACTACTTCGTGAAGCTCCTGCTTGGCTTCCTCCACGCCGGCGACATCATCAAAGGTGACCGTCGGCGTGCTCGGTGGGAAGAGTCGTGCCCGGCTGCGGCCAAAGCTCATCGCCTGGGAGTTTGCCCCCCGTGCCGAGCGGAATAGGAAGAAAATCAGGGCGCCGAAGAGTAACAGGGGAATGAAGGTTATCAGCAGTCCGCCCCAGTCGAAGCCTGAAGGTTGTACCTCGTAGTCCACCCCCTCAAGGTTAAGCCCCAGTTCCTGAAGCTCGACCAAGGTCAGGTTGCCGATGGAGGTTTTTAGCTCGATGCCGTCGGTGGTGGTGATTTGCAGTTCCTCGCTGTTGACTACAATGGCGGCTATCTCGCCGTTTTGGGACATGGCGATAGCTTCGTCCAGCCCGATTTCAGCCGGTGCCTGGGTTATCGGGAAAAGCTGGTAGAGGAGGACTACCGCTGCCACCAGAATGACGATATATATTAAGCTATTGCGTAACCAGCCTGATTTCATCCTTATACCCCTAGCTTCTATATTATTATACCAGAAATGGATGTCAATAGGAAAAATTTACTAGTACTTTGCCTTGTCAAAGGCTGTTGTAGGTCTCCTGGAGGAGAAGGGCATCCCCCTCCAGGCTGGGGCTTTCGCAGATTACCAGCCCCCCGGCCCCGTAGTCCTTGAGCGCTTTGAGTAGCTCAATATAGTGCAGGTCGGACTCTTTTAAGTCCAGGTGCTTTCTTTCCCCCCTCTGGCCGTAGGCGATGCCGGAGACGTGGATGTGCATGTTCTCTATGGCTTTGGCTCCCAGCCCCTCTTTAATCTGCTCCAGGATGGCGGCGAACTCCGGGTAGGAGTTGGCAGTTCCGCTGCGGGCGTGCCAGTGGGCGAAGTCCATGCAGATGCCCACTCCCTCCAGCTCGTTGCCGAGCTTAATCAGCTCTTCTATGGTGCCGAACTGGCTGGGCTTGCCCATGACCTCGGGCCTGACCAGCACCGGGTTGTTCTCTTTTTTGAGCTGGTTTAGGACCTCGGCCAGGTTTTTCTTCACCGTCTGGTAGGTCTGCTCGGGCGGGTCGCCGAGGTAGTAGGCGGCGTGAAAAACGATGCTCTCCGCCCCGCAGGCGGCGCCGATGCGGGCGGTCTGTATTATCCTCTCCTGGCTGGCGGCTACCTTTTCCGGCTCGCGGGCATTGAGGTTGATATAGTAGGGGCCGTGTGCCGATAGCTTCACTCCCTCGTTTTGGGCCGTTTCCGCCACCAGCCTGGCTCCGGCTTCCCCCATCCTCACCCCGTGGACAAACTCTATCTCCAGGCAGCCCAGTCCAAGCTCGGCGATGCGCTTGATGCCGTCTATGGTGGCGGCCGTCCTGGCGCTGTGGGGAGTGCCGCCGGTGCCGAATAATAGCTTTTCCATAGTTTAAGTATAACATAAAGCTGGAAGGGTATTTGGGTGTGATATAATTATTGTTAGGCAGGCGGCTATAGGTAGTTGGTGGCATGAGGAGGTGCGAAAATGGGTGAACCAGACATAGAAAAGATGCAGGCTAAGGAGGATAAGCGTATCGAGGCACGAATAAGGGATCTGAAGCATAGGGATTCTACTATTCGAGCCAGCGCAGCGCTGGCTCTTGGGGAGATAGGAGATGACAGGGCGGTTGGGCCCCTCACTCAGGCTCTGGAGGACAAAGATAGAGAGGTTCGAGCCAGCGCAGCGCTGGCTCTTGGGAAGATAGGAAAACCGGCGGTAGAGCCTCTAATTCAGGCGCTGAAGGACGAAAATAGTGATGTTCGAATGTCTGCAGCACTGGCTCTTGCGAGTATAAAAGATATCAGGGCGGTAGAGCCCCTAATTGAGGCTCTGAAGGATAAAGATGGGTCTGTTCGGATAAACGCAGCAGAGGCTCTTGGGAAGATAGGAAAACCGGCGTTAGAGCCTCTAATTCAGGCGCTGAAGGATGAAAATAGTGATGTTCGAATGTCTGCAGCACTGGCTCTTGGCGATATAGGGGATGACAGGGCGGTTGAGTCCCTCACTCAGGCTCTGAAGGATAAAGATGGGTCTGTTCGATGGGGGGTGAGAAAGGCTCTAAAGAAGCTCGGGAAGAAGAAAAAAAGTGAAGACTGAGTCTTGAGTCTATGGAGGCTTAGCTTCTGGAATCAATAGAGGTAGCGCGCAAAGCGGTGGAGGCGGCTGCCGATAAGCAGGCCAGCGACATTGTGCTGCTTGACGCCCGCCAGGTATGCAGTTTTGCTGATTATTTTGTTATCTGCAGCGGCGATTCCGAGAGGCAGATTTCGGCCATCTATGATGAGGTGGGGCACCGCTTAAAGCATGAGGGCGTTCTGCCCTATCACTACGAAGGGACTATAGACTCCGGCTGGCTGTTGCTGGACTTCGGCGATATTATCGTCCACATCTTTGCCCCCTTCGAGCGGGGATACTACCAGCTTGATGAGCTCTGGAGCAAGGCCGTACCCGTGCTCAGGATTCAATAGCCGAAGATTTCCTCCGGGGCGAAGAAGAGCTTGATTTCCTCCTCGGCGGTAGCGGTTGAATCAGAGCCGTGGATGCTGTTCTGATTGATGTCCAGCCCGAAGTCGCCCCTTATGGTTCCTTTCTCCGCCTTAGACGGGTCGGTGGCGCCCATCGCCTTTCTGATTAGTTCTACGGCTTTCTCGCCCTCAAAGACGGCGGCGACAATGGGGGCGGAGCTGATATAGTCCACCAGGCTATCGTAGAAGGGCTTGTCTTTGTGGACGGCGTAGTGTTTCTGGGCAAGGGCTTTATCCAGGTGAAGAAGCTTTATGGCCACCAGCTTTAAGCCCAGCTTTTCCAGGCGGGCGATAATAGCGCCGGCCAGGTCTCTCTGCATGGCGTCGGGTTTGATTAAGACTAAAGAGCGTTCCATTAAGCTTCTTATAGAGGATACAGGTTACAGTGGTTTTTAGCAAGCTGGCGATTGCCCCCTCCCCCTGAGTTTTGCTTCCCATACCCACCCGCCCTGCCGTGCTGGGGTAAATCCCCCTTATTCCCCCTTTTTCAAAGGGGGAGGGGAAAGGAAGTATTAGAGGCGAAGCCTATGAGGGTGGGTTAGGGTGGGACGCAAAACAAACTCTAGAAACAAGGAGGGGTGGGGAGAAGGGGATAACTTTCCATGATGACCGCCCCGATTTCAGGCATCGCCCCTCGGCTCCTGCCTGGTGCTGAGGATAAACATGGTGGCGGTGCTATCGGCGATGAGGGCGCCGTCCTTGAGCCTTACCTCTCCCCTGGACTCGACCAGCCTTCTCGTCTTCTTGGTCACGGCAGCGGTGACGGTGAGGTGCTCGCCTACCCGGGCTGGGCGCTTGAAGCGGGACTGCATCTTGGCGGTTACGGTGTTTACCCCGGAGAAGAGGGCGGCGTAGCTCATGGCTTCATCGAGGAGACAGCTTATGATGCCGCCGTGGACCAGTCCCGACCAGCCCTGGTGATTTTTCTGGGGGGTGAACTCCGCCTTGACCTTCTTGCCCTCTTGGGCGAATTTCAATTTCAGGCCGATGGGGTTCTTCGGCCCGCAGACGAAGCACATATCGTATTCCTTTTCCGTGTCAACCGATACCTGGGGCCAGTTTGCCATTTTCGCTCTCCTTAAATCAGCGGTGTCGACGCCGGGTGATAGCCGGTCGCCTGAGGTAAAGCGGCTGGAGGGTGGCGGGGTGGTCGTAATCGCCGGCCTCAAGCCGCGGCCTGGCCAGCTCCACCAGAAGGCTGGCGCGGCGGGGTCGGGTGGGGGCGATTACCGCTTTCTCTTTGAGGCGCTTTTTTAGCTGGCTGGCGATAATGTCCACGTATTCCCCGCAGAACAGGGTCTTAGCGCTTATCTCCTTATCCAGGGCGTCGACGGTGGTTATGTGCTCGGGGGCAAGCTGGCGCCACCGGCCGTCTCGCTTCTGGTAGAGGGCGGTGGCAATCTCCCCCCGGCCGGCATTGAATACCGGGCAGACGGGCAGGGCGCTTTCGGCGTGCTGGTAGGCTTCCAGTTCCAGGCTGCTGATGCCGATGATGGGGACTTTGAGACTGAAGGCCAAGCCCTTGGCCGTGCTCAAGCCCACCCGCAGTCCGTTAAAGCTCCCCGGGCCTCTGGCCACGATAACACAGCTCACCGATTTAAGCCCTGCTTCAGCCTCGCTCAGCAGTTGCGCCAGCCGTGGCAATAATTCCAGGCTGTGGTTCTGCCCGCAGCGCCAGGTCGCCTCGGCCAGCACCTTGCCGTCCTGCACCAGAGCCAGGCCGGCGCTATCGGTTGAGCTATCTATTGCCAGCTGCATTTTCTATTTCGGCCACTATATTGCGGTAGCGCTGACCGCGGGGCTTTAGTTTCAGACGGCGCTCGGTATCGCCCAGATAGTCTATTTCTATCAGCAGGTGCTCCGGAGGCAGCAGGCTCAAACCCTTTTCCGCCCACTCCACCACGCAGACGCCCTTGCCGTACAGATAATCATCCAGGCCCAGCTCGGCAATTTCCTCCAGGTTTTCCAGCCGGTAGAAGTCTATGTGATATAGCGGCAGCCTGCCCTTAAGCTCCCTGACGACGACAAATGAGGGGCTGGCGGCATACTCCTCGATGTTCAGCCCCCAGGCGATGCCCTGGGTGAGGCAGGTCTTGCCCGCCCCCAGACTCCCCACCAGGAGGAAGTTGTCTCCGGGCTGGGCCATCTCGCCAATAGAAACCCCGATTTTCTGTGTCTCCTCGGGGCTGTGAGTAATTATCTCAAACTGGCTCATCGCTGGCTGAAATGCTCCCACCCCGCCCTGACCACGCTTAACGGCTTTCCCTGGCGGTCAACCACGCTTACCCCATCGCCGGCGACAATCTCACCGATGACCGTTATCGGGCAGGCGGCGGCTTTTTTCACTTTCTCTAGGACCTCAGCCGGGGCGGCAAAGAGAAGCTCGTAGTCCTCCCCGCCGGCTAGAGCCAGTTCCAGGGCCCCTTCCTTAAAACTGGCTTTGACCATGGGCTCAATAGGTACGCGCTCGGCCTCTATCCGGGCGCCGACCTTGCTTGCCTTGCCTATCTGACCCAGGTCGGCGAGTAAGCCGTCGCTGATATCTATGGCCGTTTTCACCCCCTGCTCTACCAGCAGCTGGCCTTCGGCGATGCGGGGGGAGGGGTTTAAGAAAGCCTGCTGGAAAAGCTCGGTGGCTTTAGCATCAAGTTTGAGCTTTTTGGTTAGCATCTCCAGTCCGGCGGCGGCCGCCCCCAGGTAACCGGTAACGGCGACGAGCTCCCCCGGTTTGGCGGTGGAGCGGGCCAGCAGTTGCTTTTTGGGGCTACTGCCCAGAACAGTGATGGTAATGGCCACTAGAGGCGCCGAGCTGATATCCCCGCCGACTATGGTCACTCCGTA
>DAOUMQ010000164.1:0-2281 GCA_034410425.1 Dehalococcoidales bacterium
CCATCTGGGGGCAGAAGGACTACCAGTTCCTGGCCGAGTTCCTTGACACCCTGGCCGAGAACTACGGCACCGGTTTGAGAGTCCTTGATTTCATCAACCAACCGGAACAGTCCCGCGTTACCATCAACGACTGGGTCAGCGACCAGACGGAAGGGCGCATCGAGGACCTGATTCCAGCGGGTCTCATCAACCCGCTGACCCGCCTTGTCCTGACCAACGCTATCTACTTTAACGCCGCCTGGCAGTACCCCTTCCAAGAAGATATGACCGCAGACGGCCCCTTCTTCCTGCTTGACGGGGGCGAGGTCACCGTGCCCATGATGAGGCAAACGGAGTCTTTCGGCTACGTTGAGGGCAGCGGCTATCAGGCCGTGGAACTTTTATACGACGGCGGCGAGCTATCAATGGTGATTCTGCTGCCTGATGCCGGGAATTTTGAAGCATTTGAAGAGTCGCTGGAGGCAGAGCAGGTGGCCGAGATCATCAGCAACCTGGAGCCCAGGGAAGTCGCCCTGACAATGCCCAAGTTCGAGTTCGAATCAGAATTCAGCCTGTCGGGAGTCCTTTCGGCCATGGGGATGCCTATCGCCTTCACCACGGCCGCCGATTTCTCGGGGATGACCGGCAACCAAGAGCTTTATATCGCCGAGGTCGTTCACAAGGCGTTTGTCTCCGTCGATGAAGCCGGCACCGAGGCGGCCGCCGCCAGCGCGGTGATAATGGAGCTGACAGCGATGCCGGAACCGCCCATTGAGGTAACCATCGACCGCCCTTTTATCTTCCTGATTCAAGATATAGAGACGGGGGCGATACTATTTGTCGGGCGGGTGATGAACCCTAGCTAAACACCGGCGAAGGCTTTTCCTGGAAGGGATGCGTCCGCAGAATCAGCGAGAAAAGGAAGGGATAGTTCGCCTTGAGGTGCTCAACGTAGTCCAGCCACTCGCTGGCCAGGTGGTCGTACATCCTCTGGATATCACCGGCCAGGTGCTCCAGGTCTTTATCGGGAAGGTTTTTGAATGAAGTCCTGGCCTCAAGCTCCTCGTCAAGGTGGGTGACCGCCCAGAGCAAATCGGTGAAACGGTCGTGCTCAAGCAGGTTGGGGTTTTCCAGCAGGGTCAGTATAAAGACCCGCTTCTGGGCTAAAAATGCTTTTAGCTCGTCCAGGTCTACCTTGCCGCAATCAAGCTCGACATTGAGCTTGTAAGCGTAGGCAGCCGCCCGCCGAAAGTCCTTCTTGGTCCACTCAGTGGTAACGTTCATCTGCCCGGCGATTTCGACCCTGTTATCAAAGTACTTAAAGAGGACGTTGAGCAGGTGATTGCCCACCTCGGAGAAGAAGGCGCCCACCACCATGTTGAGCTTTTGCAGTTTAGCCTGCTTTTCGCGGCGGGCCAGGACGCGCTCGATGATGAGCACCACCAGCAGGACCTCAAGGGGCAGGAAGGCGAGGTCACCGACCAGATAGATGAAGATATGGTGGACATCGCCGAAGATAATGTAGTGGACAAAGTAGACGATGCCGGAGAGCGCCAGAAAGGCCAGCGCCAGGTAAACGATAAAAGAGAAACGCTTAAACATTTTGGTTGCTCCTACAAAGTTATGCGAAGACAAGCCAGTTTACTTATTTTTAAACACAAACGGCCTTTACTTTAGCAGGATTGTCAACACTGGGGATTAGTAAGTTATTGCTGAAGAACATTATCTCAGCGCCTTTATAACGGTCAGCTGCACTGTAACTAAGCTGATAAGGCAAATTTCGGTATCGTTGATACATTTCTCTTATTTCTGGGGTATCATCGTATGAGACAATCCATTTTTGGTGTATATCACCAACTAGATTTGATATTGTCAAGTGGTCATCAAATGAGTAATGGTTCTCGTATAAACCACCACCTTTAGTGTAGTATGGTGGGTCTAAGTAAACAAGTGATTGGAAGGGAAGCATGGGAACTACTTCGGTAATAAGTTCCGCCGCATCGTGGTTATAGACAGTAATATGGTTGCTAAACCTTGATACTTTCTCTATTCTAGAAATTAAGCTAGTTTTATTATAGCGAGAGTCAAGTTTCCAAGGGCCATCTTGCTTTTTACCCCCAATTACACCACCATTAATAATACCTGACCGATTCGTTCTGTTTAAAAAGAATGTAGAAAAGCCGAGCTCTAATGTCGAGTGTCTTTCAGGATGCGTTTGGACTTCCTTCTGTCTAAGCCAATTATCTATGTGAACTGGAGTATCATAGACAAGGCGGCATATATCATCCGTTTCTTCTAACAC
>DAOUMQ010000165.1:0-3790 GCA_034410425.1 Dehalococcoidales bacterium
CAAGAGAGTTTTAGAGGTGAAACCTATGAGGGCGGGGTTGGGTGGGAAGTAAAACGTATGTAAAAACGGGGGGAGGGGAAAGAAAGTCTTAGAAGCCTAGCTTCTGAGGGCGGGGGTTAATAAACCCACTAAAGAACTGGCGTCTTCTCTATAGCCTGCCCCCGCTCCGGCCCCACGCAGACAAGGCTCACCGGGCAGGAAATCAGCTCCTCCAGTCGGGCTATATACTGGCGGGCTTTAGGGGGTAACTGGTCGTAACGGCGAATCTCAGTGGTCGGGGTCTGCCAGCCGGGCAGTTCTTCATAGACCGGTTGGCACCTGGCCAGGGTGGCCGCGCTGGCCGGGAAGGAGTCAATGGTCTGCCCGTCCAGCCTGTAGCCGACGCATACCTTCAAGGTGGGCAGGATATCAAGTATATCAAGGCGGCTAACCACCGCCCCGGTAAAGCCGTTAACCCGGTTGCTGAAGCGGGCGGCAACGGCATCGAACCAGCCACAGCGTCGCGGGCGGCCGGTGGTGGTGCCGTACTCATGCGCCCTCTCCCGAATCAGGTCGCCGGTCTCGTCTTTTAATTCAGTGGGGAAGGGACCGCCGCCGACACGGGTACAGTAAGCCTTGTAGACACCAAAAACGCGGTCAATCCTATTCGGGCCCAGGCCCGCCCCCAGGCAGGCTCCCCCCGCCAGCGGCGAGGAAGAGGTAGCATAGGGATAGGTGCCGAAATCGGGGTCAAGCAATGCCCCCTGAGCCCCCTCCAGGAGCACCATTTCCCCCCGCTCCAGCGCCTCGTGCAGCATTATCACCGTCTCCCTGATATGGGGCGCCAGGCGCTCCCCGTACTGGCAATACTGGCTATAGACCTCGTCCAGCGATAGGGCTTTAGCCCCGTAGACCTTGGTCAGGATGACATTCTTGTGGTCGAGCACCGCGCCCAGCCTCTCACGAAACGCCTCTTTATCCAGCAGGTCGCCGACTCTGATGCCCAGACGGGCCGTCTTATCGGCAAAGGCGGGCCCGACGCCTTTAAGGGTAGTGCCTAAAGCCTTGCCGCCGCGCGCCTCCTCCTCCAGACCATCGAGAAGGAGGTGATAGGGCATAATCAGGTTGGCCCGGTCGCTGATAAAGAGCCTTGAGGTATCCACGCCGCGCTGGCTCAAGCTGTCTATCTCACCGATTAGAACCTTGGGGTTAATCACCACCCCGTTACCGATGATGCAGGTAACCTCAGGGGCAAAGATGCCCGAGGGCACCAGGTGCAGCTTAAACTCGCCGAAGGGATTGGACACGGTATGACCGGCGTTATCACCGCCGGAAAAGCGGACTACCATATCCACCCTCTGGGCAAGCATGTCGACCACCTTGCCCTTCCCTTCATCACCCCACTGGGCTCCCAGAATGGCGACAACCGGCATAATTACCTCCGTTAACTTATAACACAAACCGAGCCCCAAAGAAAAGGGCTAGGCTTTTTTACTATACCTCCAGGCGGAAAACAAGCGCTGGCCGGCGGTGAAAAAGCTAAAAGCGGCTATCACCGCCAGGGTGATAACCAGAGCGTTATCCAGGTGGCTCAAGAGCAGGCCCAGCGCCAGCACCACCACCCTCTCGGCGCGGGTAAATATTCCCCTCTTAGACTCCAGGCCGGCTTCCCGCGACCTGGCCCTGATGTAGCTCACCAGCAGGGAGGCGACAAAGGCAAGGAAAGCCAGCACCACCAGCCAAGGCTCCCAGTCGAACAAGAATAGAATAGCCAAAAGCAGGGCGGCATCGGAGAGGCGGTCGAAGGTGGAATCAAGGACGCCGCCGAAGGGGGTAACCTTACCGGTGAGCCTGGCCAGCGCCCCGTCCAGGATATCGAAAAAGCCGCCCAGTAAGACCATGAAGCCAGCGGCGAAAGGATGACCGGTAGCGATGAGCGCCGCCGCTCCCAGGGTGATGACAAAACCGGAACAGGTTATGGCGTTGGGGGTAAGCGGTGTCTTGGCCAGAAGCCAGGCCACTGGCCGGGTAATACGATTGGATATGGCGCGGCGAGCTCGGTAGAGACCTTCGTCAGAGCCTGGTTTTTTTGAAACGGTATTAACTGAACTACTCCCCTTTTTGGCTTAAACCGAAACCGGCGTCGCTTTCACCCGGGGAAACTGTTTCCTCCAGGGCGGCTCGCTGAGCACCCTTTGATAATAGTCCAGGACACTCCGGGCGATACGCTCCCAGCTGTGCTCCAGGGCTTTAGCCCTGCCCCTGGCCGCCATCTCCTGGCAGAGCGCTCCGTCTTTCACGGTGGAGATCAGGGTCCGGGCCAGCGCCTCGGCATCCCTGGGCGGCACCAACTGCCCGTCAACGCCGTCAGCTATCACGCTGGCATAGCCGTCTATATTGGAGGCGACAATGGGCTTGCTCATAGCCATAGCCTCGAGCAGAATAATGCCAAAGCTCTCAGCGCCGATGGCGGGAGCGCAGAAGATATCGGCGGTCTGATAATATCGGGGTAAGTCGTCGTAGGAAACATAGCCGGTAAAGACCACGTCCTTTAGCCCAGTCCTGGCCACCTCCCTCTCATAGCGGCGCCGCAGTCTGGTGCCGGGGCCGACGATAATAAGCCGTGAGTTGGGGATTTCCTGCTGGACGCGCACGAAAGCCTCCAGCAGATAGTTCAAGCCTTTACGCTTCTCCAGACGGCCGACAAAGAGGAGATTGGTCTTGCCGTCGCCGAACTGCTCAATGGGCGGCACATCGGGGGAAAAATGCTCCAAATCAACGCCGTTGGGAATAATATTATAGTATCCGGGGAAGTGCTCATGGGCGAAATCCATGGCCGGTTTAGACACCGCAATCTTGCCGTGAAGCTTGCGGTAGCACTTCTTCAAAAGAAACTTGCCGAAGGGCTTGAGGAAATTATAGCCCGGCCGGCCGTGAGTGGCGTGAAAGGTGCCGATATTAGCCGTCGGCGAAAGGAGAAGCACGTCGGTACAGAGCATGGGCATCAGAGGCTCATGGAGGTGGATAACATCAAAGTTTTCCCGGTTAAGCACCTTCCTTATCTTGGAAGCCAAGAAAAAGGAAAGGGTAAGGCGGGCAATGGAGCCACTGCTGGGAACGGGGCGGGGGCTGCCTATGGGGATGAACCTATCGCCGAAGTCGTCGACAGCCTTAGAAGCGGGAGCGATAATCTTGACATCGTGCCCCATCCTGGTGAATTGATGCTCCAGGCAGGAGATGTGGAGGACGACACCGCCGGGATAGGCGAAGTCATACGGGGAGACTAGTGCTATCTTCACCGCTAGCCGTTAAAACCTCCGTGGCGACTTTAGGTCAAAGGGGCATGCTTTCCACCGGCTTGTTAGTGGCAATAAACTCCTCCACCATCTGATGAGCCTGGTCATCGGTGTATTGAACCGGTGGCGACTTCATGAAGTAGGCAGAAGGAGCTACCAGCGCTCCTTTAAGTCCACGGTCCAGGGCAAGCTTACAGCACCTTATAGCATCAATAACCACCCCGGCCGAGTTGGGGCTATCCCAGACCTCAAGTTTCATCTCCAGGTTTAAGGGGACATCGCCAAAGGTGCGCCCCTCCATCCTTATGTGGCAGAACTTGCGGTCGAGCAGCCAGGGGACGTAATCGCTGGGACCGACATGGATATTATCCGGGTCAAGCTCGTAATCAAGCTGAGAGGTGACAGCACTGGTCTTGGATATCTTCTTGGACTCTAACCTTTCCCTCTCCAGCATGTTATAGAAGTCGGTGTTGCCGCCAAAGTTCAACTGGTAGGTCCGCTCCAGTTTAACCCCG
>DAOUMQ010000166.1:0-5172 GCA_034410425.1 Dehalococcoidales bacterium
CGAGCTTGACTATTTCAACGTTGTCAATATTCTCAAAGCCAGCGGCATACCCCTGTACGCCGCCGAACGCGATGAGAGGCACCCTTTTGTTATCGCCGGCGGCCCCTGCATTACCGCTAATCCCATGCCATTGTCCCCGTTTTTTGACTGCCTCTGTATCGGCGAGGCCGAGCCCATAGTCCCGCCAATGCTGCCCATTATCACCGAGGGCATCGGGGGCAAGCGGGCCGAATTGCTCAAAGCGCTGGCGGCACTGCCCGGTATCTATGTCCCCCGGCACTATGAGGGCAAGTCAATTGTGCGGCAGTGGGCACAAAACCTGGACGATTTTCCCGTGGCCTCGGTGGTGCTAACCCCGGACACCGAGCTTGGCGACCTCTATCTCATCGAGGTGGAGCGGGGCTGTAATTGGGGCTGCCGCTTTTGCCTGGTAAGCCGGGCTTTTTCCCCGATGCGCTATCGCTCGGTAGAAAGTGTAATCGCCCAGGCGGAGAGGGGCTTAAAATACCGGAAGCGGCTGGGTCTGGTGGGGTCGGCTGTCTCCGACCACCCCCGCCTCGAGGAACTGCTGCTAAAATTGGGCCGGATGGGGGCAGAGCTTTCTATAAGCTCACTGCGGGCCAGCCCTCTTTCCGAAATAGCATTGAAAGAGCTGGCTAAAGGGGGCGCCCGTACTGTTTCTATTGCCCCTGAGGCCGGCTCCGAGCGCCTGCGCCGGCTGATAAAGAAGGGCATCTCTGAGGGCGACATCCTGCAGTCAATGGATAAGATAGCTGGAGCGGGGATAAGACTGCTCAAGCTCTACTTTATGATTGGCCTGCCCACCGAGACCGATGAGGACATAGAGGGAATCATAAAATTAACCCTAAAATGCAAAGGCATTATTGATAAGCGGCAAAGCGGTTGCCGTATCGCCGTTACTATCTCTCCATTTGTGCCCAAGGCGGGCACGCCCTTCCAGTGGCTGCCGATGGCTAAGCCCGCTATTCTGAATAGGCGTCTGTCCCGCCTTAAGAAAAGCCTGATGCCGCAGGGAATCAAGATTAAAGCGGAAAGTCCGGCCTGGAGCCAGGTTCAGGGGGTCTTATCGCGGGGGGATATAAAGCTAGCCGAGGTGCTGGCTGACATGGAAGAGGCATCGCTGTCCGCCTGGCGCAGGGCGGTAGAAAAGAACCACATAGATATAGATTTCTACGTTCATCAAAAGTGGGATGTGGGGCAAAGTTTACCCTGGGAAATGATAGACCTGGGCACCAAAGCAGGGCTTTTGAAAAGTGAGCTGGAGAAGGCTCTAGCTTAGTAGCTCGGTTACGACCTCGTTTATCTCCCGCCCGTCGGCTCTACCTTTTAGCCTGGCGATGAGCTGGGGCATGACCTTTCCCTTATCGCCCAAGCCGCTCGCCCCAACCTCGGCGATAACCTTGCGGGCTTCAGCCACGACCTCATCGCGGCTCATCTGCTTGGGCAGGTACTTTTCTAAGACGGCCATTTCCGCCTCTTCCTGGGACACCAGGTCGGCGCGCTTGCCCTGTTTAAAGGCTTCGATGCTCTCCTTGCGCTGCCTGATCTCCTTGGCGATGACGCCCAGTATATCGGCGTCTTCCAGGGTAGTCTGGCGGGCGATTTCGGCGTTCTTAATGGCGGCCATAACCAAGCGGATGACCGAACGCTTCACCGTATCCCCGTCCCTCATCGCCTGCTTAAGGTCATCCGTCAGCTTCTGTTTTAATATGGGTGCTTTCTCTGCCATAGTATTTACTATCTTCTCGGCATGCGGGCGCTCTTGCGTCTCTTGGCGGCTTCCTTGCGCTTGCGCTTAACGCTGGGCTTCTCGAAGTGTTCGCGACGGCGCACCTCGGATAAGATGCCTTCCTGTTGCACCTTTTTGTTGAACCGCCGGAGCAAGCTCTCAAAGTTTTCGTTGTCCGTAGCTACTACATTAGCCACGCAGCATCCTCCTCCTTCACTTTAAAAAACCGTTAATGTTTTATGCACATCACATTTTAGTTGTCTAAGGCTAACCTGTCAACTGGCTATTATTATCCATTACCCTGGTAGTTCCCCGCCCCTTTGGTTTTGCGTCCCACCCACCCGCCCTCGGAGGTAATGCCTCTAAATCCCTGCTTTATGGAGGTGCAGTAAGAGGGGTGAAACCCCTTTAGGGTGGGTGGGTGGGAAGATAGACAACTAAAGATGGGGGGCAGGCATCAAAGGGCGGCGGGTGGGAAAAGATACTAAAATATATGAGGGGGGAAGGGAGGTTAGCGCTGGCTCCTCCTCAATATCTCGCGGGCAGCCAACACTCCTGAGGCTGACGCCTGGATTAAGCCCCGGCTGACGCCGGCGCCATCGCCGACGGCAAACATGTTGCCGACCTCGGTCTCCAGGCTGGGACTGAGCTGGGGCCGTGAGGAATAGAATTTCACCTCAATGCCGTAGAGAAGGGTATGGGGCGAGGCAACGCCCGGCGCCAGCTTGTCCATTGCCTGTAGCATCTCAACTATATCGGTGAGGTAACGATAGGGCAGGGCGAAGCTGAGGTCGCCGGGGGTGGCGTTCTTCAGGGTGGGTTTGGTCAAGCCCTGTTTGATGCGCTCCGGCGTGGAGCGCCGCCCCTCCATCAGGTCTCCCAGGCGCTGGAGCAGAACGCCACCGCTCAAGATATTAGCCAGGCGGGCCAGGTATCGGCCGTAGGCGATGGGCTGGTTGAAGGGCTTGGTGAAGGTGGTGCTCACCAGCAGGGCGAAATTGGTGTTGGCGGTGGTGCGCTCGGCGTAGCTGTGCCCGTTGACGGTGATTACCGGGTCGCAGCCACCGGTGGTCTCCATGATGACCTCGCCGCCGGGGCACATGCAGAAGGTCCTCACCCGGTCGTCAAAGCTCCGGGAGAGAAATTCCAGCTTGGATTCGTAGAGGACATCGGTCAGGGACTCCATTACCGCCGCCGGCACTTCCACCCTGACGCCGACATCGATGGGGTTGCTGTGCATGGTCAGTTTAAGCCGCTCGGCTTCCTTGGCCAGCCAGTCGGCTCCCTCCCTGCCCGGCGCCAGAATCAGGTAGCGGCAGTCAATTTTATCCCCGTCCTCGGTCTCGATTCCCTTGACCCTGCCCCCTTTAACCCTGATATTGCCGGCCCCTGACTCAAGCCGGGACTCTATGCGGGGGCTCAAGTTATCCCACATCGCTTTGAGCACCGAGCGGCAGTTATCAGTGCCCAGGTGGCGGATGGGGACGGCCACCAGTTTAAGCCCGGCCCGCTCGGCCTTACGGCGCAGCTGGTCAACCTTGCCCCCCGTGCCGTAGAGCTTGTCCGGGGCGCCGAACTTGAGGTAGACCTCGTCGGCGTACTTGATGAGGGCTTCGGCTTCTTTTTCGCCGAGGTAGTTGCTCAGCCTGCCGCCGATTTGTGAGGACAGGGTCAGCTTGCCGTCGCTGAAGGCGCCGGCGCCGCCTAGACCGCAGACCAGGTTGCAGGGGGAGCAGGGTGGGCAGGGCTTGCCGGTGTCCCGCGCCGGGCACTGGCGCTTATCAATGTCCCTCCCTTTCTCAATGAGCAGGATGTCCAGGCTGGTGTCTTTAGCCAGTTCCAGGGCGGCGAAGATGCCCGCCGGGCCACCGCCAACGATGATGACATCGTATTTCTTGGTCATTTTTTAAAGCCAAGCCATTGTATCGCCTGTGGCTTTGGCCGTCAAGGAAGGACTAAGTATAGACCGCCGCCACCAGGGCGTCTTTGGCGTTGTGCTCGTCAAAGAACATAACGGCCAGCTCCCTGGCCCCTTTATCCTGGGCGGTGAACAGCTTTAAAACCTCTCTGTCTCTCAAAGTTTTCAGCCACTGCTGTCTGCCTCCGGGCTGGTCGTAGATGCAGTCGGGAAAGGGGCAGTTGAGGCAGGAATCGGCAAATTCACATCCATCATCTCGGTAACGACAATACTCAGGCAGCAAATCCAAATCGCTCTCATCCGAAGCCATAGCGTCTTGCCTCTTATAAAACTGTGCCCTGAAATAGTAGCACAATTGTTCTAATAGAGTCAATCTCTTTTTGTCGTCTTTTGGTGGGCATTGACAGGGCATCAAGCCATAGCTTATTATTTAGGTAATTTTAAAGAGATTTTGGAGGTAGAAGGTGAACCATAAAAGGTTTTTCCGGATTCTGGCCGTGGCCGTTACTCTTGCCCTGTTGCTGCTCGCCATACCGTGTACCTCAGTCCAGGCGGCGCTAATCCTTACCCCGACCCAGGGCGCCCCGGGGACGGTGGTTTCGGTATCCGGCACCATCAGCACTAGCTACAGTGGTAGTGCCTTTATCTTCTTCTTGGAGGGGGGTCCGACGAAGGTTTTCGTAGGCAATGCTACTGTTGATGCGACTCAGCATATCACCGGCTCTTTTACCATTCCCCTTACCGCTTTTGCCGGCACAGCCACTATTTTTGTCTATGACCAGTCGGACTGTACTGTAGGTACCCTGCTGGCCTCGACGACTTTTAGCATAGTCACCTCTCAAATCTCGATAACTCCTACCTCGGGCTATGTTGGCGAGACTACGGTTACGGTTACCGGCACCGGTTTTTCCATCGGCCAGACGATGACCCTTTACTTTGACGCGGCGACGATTACCCCCACCTCGCCAGCTACGATTACCACCGACTCCAGCGGCGGCTTCACCGCCACCTTTGTTGTTCCCGCCAGCGTAGGAGGGTCGCATACGGTTAAGGCGCAAAACGTCCTGGCTGAGTCGGCTACCGCCGCCTTTACCATCACACCCAAAATAGTGGTTGCCCCCACTTCAGGTGGCTTTGGCGATACGGTAACGGTTGATGGCACCGGCTTTGCCGCTAGCTCGGCTATGACCGTTTACTTTGACACCGTGGCTGTTGCCACCTCGCCGGCCTTGGTTACCACCGGCACCAGCGGCAGCTTTACCGCCACCTTCATCGTCCCCGACGTAGCCACCGGGGCGCATACCGTTAAAGCCCAGGATGCCGGCGCCGCTTCAGCAACGGCGGCATTTACCGTCAGCACCAGCATCACCGTCAGCCCGGTTACCTCGGTGTCTTCACCGGGCAATGTCGGCGACGATATAACCATTGCCGGCCGGGGCTTTATAGCCAGCCACGCCATAACCATCACCTACACCAGTACCCCGGTTACCTTTACCGTTAACAG
>DAOUMQ010000167.1:0-1772 GCA_034410425.1 Dehalococcoidales bacterium
TGGTAACCTACAGGGTGACCAGGAAGGGCCTCCACCTGCTCAGAAACATAGAGAGCATCCTGGAAATGCTCGAGTTAACCGGGGAGGATGACCTTTCAGAGCCTGCGTAATACTGGGCATAAAAGCGGCAGAAAGAGAAAGCGCTACTGACATTAAAGCAAGAAAAGAGTAGCGCTAAAAATTGTCTTAAAGGGAGAGATATGGCCGAAAAAAGAATGATGATACTGCCGGCGGATGTTATCAAGAAGATTGATGACAACCGCGGAGACCTAAGTCAGGCCGATTTCATCAATTTCCTGGTCGATAGCCAGCTAAAAGGAGATGTCCAGGAGAAACAGGCCGTTGGTAAAGAAGAGGCTATCTCTCTGATTGAAAGCCAGCTAAAAGAAGAGTTAAAGAAACAGCGCTATGTTACCCGGGAAGAGATTCAAGCCTTTGAGCAAGATATAAAGAGCCTGCTTAAGACCTTCCTCGACTTCTTTGTCAGCTACGGGCTTGAGCTGGGCAAAAAATCGCCCAAGGCCGAGTTCGAGGAGCTGAGCAGCAAGCTTGAAGAGCTGGAAAACCACCTGGCCGCCGACGGCGAGAGCAAAGAAGCCAAGATTAAATGGAAATAGCTTAAACGGGATTAAATCCCTCCCAAGAGCCTTTTAGACCCCTTCTCATCAAACGAGAGGGATTTTTTTTATCCCCAGCTAGTAGAACATTGTTCTAGAACACAATACCTTCCCTTTGCCCGCCTTATCTGCCATATTCAGAACAGTCAACTCTATTTGACGGATAAAGGCAAAGGGAAGTTTTAGTATGCTCTACATTGTTTTAGGCGGTCTCGGTCTCCTGGTAATATACGCTTTCGACATCATTTCCCTAAAAAAGCTCTCCGTAGCCAAACCGCTTACCTGGGCGATAGGTAACGGCTTGCTGGTCTTCGCGGCGGTAATGGCCTGCCTCGCCCCGGATAAGCTCTCTCTGCCCGCCTGGTCGACCTGGCTAGGCTGGGCGTTACTGCTGGTCTCCCTGCCCCTGCTCATATATTCCTTGTTTATCAACCTCCCCTTCCGCAGGACATATATCGCCGCCGGCGTCGGCGGCAGGCTGGTAAAGACCGGGCTCTACGCCCTTGTCCGCCACCCGGGGGTGCACTGGCTTGTCCTGGTCATGCTCTCTCTGATTCTGGCCTCAAGGTCAAGCCTGATGCTCATCGCGGCACCGATATGGATTTCGCTGGATATCCTGCTGGTGGCTATCCAGGACAGGTTCTTCTTCGGCAGGATGTTTGCCGGCTATGACGACTACCGGCGGGAGACGCCGATGCTCTTACCCAACCGGAGGAGCATAAGAGCCTTTATCGACTCTTTGAAGCAGGCCGGCGCCTGAAAATCTTTTTAAGACCAACCTAAGGGGGAATTTAAAATGACTACAGAAGCCGAATTAATCACCCAGGGTAGAAACGAAGAGCTTTGGCGAAAGTGCTGCGGCTTTATTGACTTGAGCCTGGATGACTGCATGAATATTCAGCGGCGGTTACTCCTGGAACAGATAGAACTGCTTAAAAATTGCAAGCTGGGTCGGAGTATCATGCGCGGGGCTGAGCCCGAGACGGTGGACGAATTCCGCAAGCAGGTGCCCATAACCACCTACACCGACTACGAACCATTCCTGCTGACTAAAAACGAACGCGCCCTGCCCCAGAAACCGCTGTTCTGGCAGCACACCTCGGGCAGGTCCGGAGAATATCCTTTTAAGTGGGTGCCGGTTACCTCCCGGCAGTT
>DAOUMQ010000168.1:0-13742 GCA_034410425.1 Dehalococcoidales bacterium
AAGAAGCCACCTCCATTTGATGAAAAGGACAAGATCAGAATTCTTCTATGGTCTGAAAGACATTGCTGTTTATGCGAAAAGCCTTGTGATACGAATATCGTGATCCACCATATTAAACAGGAAGGATCAGACGAAGAGTTATCGGACATTGACAACGCCATTCCACTGTGTTTTGACTGTCATGGCAAAATCAAGAGGCATCTACTTCCTCAATGCCGAGCCCGACCGCCAGGCTGTGGCCAGGATTCAAAGCGGCGAGCTGGACTTAGGCGGGCTGAAAACAAGAGAGCCGGCCCTGGTCGATAGCGAGGAGCCGCCCGATACTTTTAGCCTCTATGAGCAGAATATCGGCATGCTGACCCCGATGATTGCCGAAGAGCTACGCGACGCCCTGAAGGTTTATCCTGAGCCCTGGATAATCGACGCCATCAAAGAGGCGGTTAACCAAAACAAGCGCAAGTGGAGCTATATCTCCGCTATTCTAGAACGCTGGACAGCCGAAGGTAAGAGAGATGGAGCATATCGGGGAGATCCTAAAAAGACAGACCCGGACAAGTACATCAAGGGCAAATACGGACACATTGTCCGGCGCTGAAGAAACGGCAGAAGAATCTTCAGAACCAGTCTGCCCGCTCTGCAAGGGAGCCGGCTTTGTCCACCCACGGCTATCATCGGGCAAGCCGGACTACAGCCGAACCGTGCCCTGTAGCTGTACGCTGCAGAAAAAGGAGAAAGAACGCCAGAGCCGCTTAAGGAAATACAGCGGCCTGGAAGCCAAGCTGCTCAAAAACATGACCTTCGATAATTTTAAGCGGGAAGGGCTTAATCCACTGCCAGAGCAACGCGAGAATTTGAAAGAGGCATTTCGCCTTGCCTTCGAATTCGCCAAATCGCCCGAAGGCTGGCTGGTTTTTGTGGGCGTTAACGGCTGTGGCAAGACTCACCTGGCGGCCGCTATCGCCAATTACCGAATTAAAGAGGGCAAACCGGTTAAGTTCGTGGTGGTGCCCGACTTTCTAGACCACCTGCGCTCCACCTTCAGCCCGGAGAGCCCGGTGACCTACGACCAGGTGTTCGAAGAAGTAAAAAACGCCCCCCTGCTCATCCTGGACGACCTCGGCAAGCAGTCAACCACCCCCTGGGCGCAGGAAAAGCTTTACCAGGTCATCAACCACCGCTATAACTACCAGCTACCGACGGTGTTTACCACTAACTGCTCACTGGACGAGATTGACAGCCCGATAAGCTCCCGCCTCTCCGACCCTAACATCGGCGTCGTCTGGAACATTACCGCCCCCGATTACCGCACCGATGCCACCGCCAGCCGTAAGAAGACAAGCCGCAGCCGTAAAGAGCGCCGGGGCTAGCCGCTGGTTTGCATAGCGCCCGAGTTTTTTAGTAAAATAGGCAAGTCTTGTGCTGATGAATGCCTTAGGGATGGTAAACTTTCCCGTACTGGTCCTAAATCAAAGCTATGAGCCACTCAATGTATGCCGCGTGCGACGAGCGGTAATACTGCTGGACCGTGGCAAGGCGGAGATGCTGGAGAACGGCACCGGCTTTATCCACTCGGCCAGCAACACCTTCCCCGTGCCCTCGGTCATCCGCCTGGCCTACATGATAAGGCGCCCCCGCCCCCAGAGAAGGCTGACCCGCCTTGAAATCTTCCACCGCGACCAGTTCACCTGCCAATACTGCGGCAAGCAGACCCACCAGCTTACCCTGGACCATGTCATCCCCCGCTACCGGGGCGGCCAACACACCTGGGAAAACGTAGTCAGCGCCTGCATACCCTGCAATCGGCGCAAGGCGGGCAAGACCCCCAAGGAAGCGGGAATGAAGCTAATCCACCAGCCAACAGTGCCGCGGGGAGACCGCTTCTTCTACATCCCCCACCACTACCAGCAGAGCCAGAGCCAGTGGCAGAAATACCTGCCCCAATAACGACTTAGCCCTTCTTCTCGGGCGCTTTTTTCTCGACGGTAACATCGCTTAAGGGCAGTTCCACGGTCGCCTGGCTCTCCAGCTCGACCAGCACCGTCTCTTTTAGCGGGTTACCCCCCACCACATTGGCCGCGCCCATAGGCGTCGTCACCCGCTGGCCCGGCTTGGGCAGCTTCTCCTTCATGGCGTGGTACTGCTCGCTCTCGTAGGTCAAACAGCACAAGAGACGGCCGCAGACCCCGGATATCTTGAGCGGGTTAAGGGGCAGGTCCTGCTCCTTAGCCATCTTGATTGAGACCGGAGAGAACTCGGTCAAGAAATTCATGCAACACAGGGGGCGCCCGCACCGCCCGAAGCCGCCCACCAGCTTGGCTTCATCCCTGGGCCCCAGCTGGCGCAGTTCGACCCGCACCTTAAAACGCTTATTCAGCTCCCTGACCAGCTCGCGGAAATCGACCCTCTCGCTGGCGCTGAAGAAGAAGGTAAGGCGGCTGCCGTCGAGGTTATACTCGGCGCCGAGCAGTTTCATCGGCAGTTTCAACCTGGCTATCAGCTTGCCGCACTCAACCAGGGCCTCCCCTTCTTTGTCTTCAAAGTCCTGGGCCTTCTTGATATCCTCCGGCTCCGCCTTGCGCGCCACCGGTTTCAAGGGCCCGGTCACCTCATTAGCCACGACCTGCGTCGGGGCGATGACCACCCTGCCCAGCTCTAAGCCGCGAGCCGTCTGGACGACGACATAGTCATTCACCTCAAGGTCGATGCCGGCGGGGTCGAAGTAATACACCTTGCCGGCCTTCTTAAAACGTATACCTACAATATCAGCCATAGTTTAAGCACTACCCCTTCCCGGTATGCTGAGCATGAGCACCTCCAGCACCAGCCGCGGATTGGCGTTCTGCCCGAGCTGCTCCCCAGCCGCCTGAATACTATCGATAAAAGACCTTATCTGGGCCAGGCTGTAACCCCGGCCCATGTCCGCCAGCGCCGCTCCCTGGTCGACGTTGGTGATGGTATCGCCGGAGCCGAGCTTGACCAGCAGCAGGTCCCGCCACCAGTCGAGCCACAAGTCCAGCACCTCCTGCACCGAACCCCGGTCCTGGCTGAACTGAGCCGCCAGCCGGGAGGCGTAATCAAAACGCTCCCCGTTATCGCCTTTGGTTATATCGAGCAGCCTGCCTATCAATTCGGCGCGCCGCTGGAGAAGGCTATCGTCAGTCGCCGCCAGCATCGCCCAGCCCAGACGGCCGTGGCAGAGCCTAGCCAGAAGCTCAACTTTGGTCGGCTCGACGAGCCGGCGCTCATTGAGGACAGCCTCCACTTCTGAGGTCGCCAGGGGGCGCAGTTCCAGCCGCTGGCAGCGGGAGACCACGGTGGCGGGCAGGACGGAGTCGTTGCTGGTGAGCAGGATAAAGATTACCCCCTCCGAAGGCTCTTCCAGGGTCTTGAGCAGGCAGTTGGCGGCTTCGTTGGACATGAGCTCAGCCCCGTCAACAACAAACACCTTATGCCTGCCCTCGAAAGGGGGCAGGTTGGAGGAATGCTGCATCTCCCTGACCTGGTCAATGCTGATTTCGGCGCGGGGCTTATTATTGCCATTGCCGCCGGAGTCCAGGCCAGTAATCTGGACATCGGCGTGCTTGCCGCTAGTTATTTTCTGGCAGGTGTCACACTCACCACAGGGAGGCTCGGCCCCCTGGCAGTTCAGCGCCCTAGCTAAGTCCAGGGCCAGGGTCATCTTGCCCACATGCGGAGGGCCGACCAAAAGATAGGCATGGGCTATAGACCCTCGCTCCAGGTTGCGCTGGAGCAGGGTGACCGCCCGGGACTGGCCGACTACCTGCCACATACTATAATTCCTTCAATCTAAATCACAGCGGGTAAGGTCATCAAGTGTCTGACGCCGCCGAATCAGCCGCGCCTTGCCCTTATTGACCATGACGATGGCCGGCTTTAAAGAGGCGTTATAGTTGCTGGCCATGGGCAAGCAATAGGCACCACAATCGGCTACGGCGATAATATCGCCGGCGGAAACCGCAGGCAAAGCGATATTCTCAATCAGCACGTCCCCTGACTCACAGAACCTGCCGGCAATAGTGACCTTGTCTGACTCCTTTTCCTTCATCCTGTTAGCCACTACCGCCTCGAATTTAGCCTGGTAAAGGGCGGGACGGATGTTATCGGCGATGCCGCCGTCCACCGAGACGTAGCGCCTGACACCGGGAATGTCTTTGACCACCCCGGCGGTGTATAAAGCCACCCCGGCCTGCCCAACCATTGACCTCCCCGGCTCGATGAAAAGCCGCGGCTGGGCCAGCCCCAGCTTCTGACAACCGCCTATCACGCTGGAGGTCAATGCCTCGGCATAAGCCGAGATAGGCGGCACCGGAGAGTCCAGCGTATACTGAATGGCAAAGCCGCCACCGACACTTAATTCCTTAAGCCCAAAACCGTGTTTCCGGCCCATATCGGCGGCGAATTTAAGCATAATCTCGATAGCCTGCTCATAGGGCCCGGTCTCAACTATCTGGGAACCGATATGAAAGTGCAGGCCGTGCAGTTTAAGCGCCGATATGGACAGCGCCTTCTTGACCGCTTCCTCGCCCAAAACCAGGGGTATGCCGAACTTGCTGTCAACGTTACCGGTGGCAATGTGGCGATGGGTGTGCGGGTCTACCCCCGGAGTAAGCCTCAGCCATATATCGGGGGTATAGCCCCTCTCCCCGGCTATCCGCTCCAAGAGCCCAAGCTCCTGAAAGTTGTCGACCACTATCCGCCCCACCCCCAGCTCCAGGGCCAGCCTTATCTCCTCAGCCGACTTATTGTTGCCCGGGAAATAGACCCTTTCCATAGGGAAACCAGCCGACTGAACGATAGCCAGTTCGCCGCCGGAAACGACATCCAGCCCCAACCCCTCCTCCATGAAGAGCCGGGCCAGCGCCTTGTTGATGAAAGCCTTGCAGGAGTAGAGAACGGCGGTATCGGCGTAGCGCTGGGTAAACTCCTGCTTAAATTCGGCGCACCTGCTCCGTAAGGCTTGCTCGTCAAAGACATAGAGCGGCGTGCCGAACTTAGCGGCCAGCTCCACGCTGTCACAGCCGCCGATGACCAGGTGACCGCTATCGTTAACCGCCGATGCCGGTGGGAATAACTTGAGTCTGGATTCCATATATAAATGTTAACAGCGCCAGGTGTTTAAGTCAATTGAGGGCTTAAATCCACCCCCTCGATCCCCTTCCTTTAGTAAAGGAGGGGGAGGCTTTTAAGCTTGCCTTCTACGTCCCACCCTACCCTCCCTAAAGGGGTGTCACCCCTCTTACAGACTCCCTATCTGCCCCTTTGTCCCCACCGTTTGGTGGGGAGGAAAAAGAAAGTCTTAGAGGCGAAGCCTCTTTAGGGCGGGCTGGGTGGGAAGAAAAACACTCGTAAAAATGGGGAGTGGGGGGAAGCAGGACAGGGGAAATCCCCCTTCAATCCCCCTTTACTAAAGGGGGAAACGGGGTGGGAAAAAATTACCCGCTAGTCCTCCCTCAGCTTGTAGCGCTGTATCTTGCCGGTGCTGGTCCGGGGCAGGGCTTTAACGAACTCTATCCACCGGGGGTATTTATAAGGCGCTATGCTCTTCTTGACAAAGAGCTGAATATCCTTGGCCAATTTCTCGGACTGGCGTTTGCCTTTCTTGAGCACCACGTATGCTTTAGGCTTGACCAGATGATGCTCGTCCTTGTGGGCCACTACCGCCGCCTCGCGCACCGCCGGATGGGAGACCAGAGCGTCTTCGACCTCAATGGGCGAGACCCATATGCCGCCCACCTTGAGCATGTCATCGGCGCGGCCGCGGTAATAGTAGTAACCCTCGCCGTCGCGGTAATACCTGTCGCCGGTGTTAAACCACTCGCCCAGCATGGAGGTCTTGGTCTTATCGTGATAGCGATAGTAATAGGCGGCGGTCGATTCTCCGTGCACCTGCAGAGTGCCGACTTCGCCATTGGGCACCTCTTTACCATCCTCATCAAGAATCCTGGCCTGATAGCCGGGGACCAGCTTACCGGAGCTTCCCGGCTTGACATCGCCCGGTCGGTTGGAGATGAAGATGTGCAAAAGCTCGGTAGAGCCGATGCCGTCCAGGATTTCCAGCCCGAACTTTTGCTTCCACTCGGCGAAGATTTCGCTGGGCAGGGCCTCACCGGCCGAGGTGCAGATACGCAGGGAGGACAAATCGTATTGCTTCTCGGCGCCCTCTACCTCCAGCATATTGGCATAGAGCGTCGGTACGCCGAAGAACACGGTGGGGCGGTAGCGCTCGATGGTGGCGAATATGGTCTCGGGGCGGGGGCGGGCAGGGAGCAGGACCACCGAGGCGCCAAGAGCCAGGGGATAGAAGAAGCTGTTGCCCAGCCCGTAAGCGAAGAAGAACTTGGATGCCGAAAAGAGCAGGTCGTCCTGAGTGATGCCCAGGACGGCTATGGCATAGCTGTCGATACAGCTGAAGACATCGTGCTGGAGGTGTACCGCCGCCTTGGGGACGCCGGTGCTGCCCGAGGTGTAATTCCAGAAAGCGGCGTCATCAAAGGTGGTATAAGCCACGTCGAGCTTATCGGAACAGCGGTCGACGACGTCGTGGAAGGAGATGTGATAAGCCCTGGTCTTCTCGCCCACGATGATGGTGTTTTCCAGGTAGAGAAACTTCTCCTTAAAACCCTCAATCTCCTCGATGAAGTCGGCGTCGGCGATGAGGGTGCGGGCGCGGCTGTTATTGAGCAGGTAGCGGTAATCGTGCATGGTATACATATAGTTGACCGGCGTCGGGATGGCGCCAATCTTTATAGCGCCGAAGAAGCTGGCCATAGCCTCCGGAGAATCGTACATCACCAGCATCACCCGCTCTTCCATGTGCACGCCCAGAATCTTGAGGGCATTGCCCACCTTGTTTATCATGCTCTGCATCTCGGCATAGGTATAGGTCTCATCCTTATAGTATACGGCTACCTTATCGCCCAGCCCCTTCTCCACCATCTCGTCTATCAATTTGGTGGTTACGTTGTAGTACTGGGGAATAGCACTCTGATACTTGTATTTTCTCTCCATCTTGCCCACCTGCCTGATATATTGGTTAAAGGGTGTTTCCCTACCAGTTTATAATAAACGCTCTCTTTTTACAAAGTCCGCCTCCCCTCCCCAACGTTTTTCTTCCCACCCAGCCCACCCTATAAGGGTTATACCCTTATTACAAAATCCCAATAACACGGGTGTTTGGGGAGTGAGACCTCCGAGGGCGGTGGGGGCGAAAGAGAGTTGTAAGAGAGGCAAAGCCTCTTTAGGGCGGGTTTGGGTGGGACGCTGAAGGTATGTTTAAAAGGGCGGTGGGTGGGAAAAGACATAAAATCGGGGTGGGGCGGCAAAGCTATCTCATAGCTTCAGCAGCTCTTCCAGGGGCTCATCATCAGCCACCGGCCCGACCACCGCCAGCCGCAGTTGCCCTGATACCAGCAGCTCCTGGGCTATCGCTTTAAGCTCCTCGGCGGTGATGGCATCGATAATGGCTACCACCTGGTCAACGCTCAAGATGCGGTCGGTGAGGACTTCCTGCCCCCCCATCCAGCCGGCAACGGTGCGGCTGTCCTCCATGCGCAGTAGCAGGCGCCCCTTGGCCAGCTCCTTAGCCTTGGCTATCTCAGCCTCGGGGACTGTCTCCTTGAGCTTTGAAAGCTGCTCCAGTATAGCCTTGATGGCTACCGGCAGGTTTTTGGGCTCCACCCCGGCATAGATGGTAACGGCGCCGGTGTCGAGGTAGTGCTCGGCGTAGCTGTTGATGCTGTAGGCAAGTCCCAGGCGGTCGCGAATCTCGCTGAACAGGCGGCTGCTCATGCCCTCTCCCAGGATGACGTTAAGCAGGTCGAGGGCGAAGCGCTTGGGGTGGAGCAGGGGCAGACCGCTCAGCGCCAGGCAGAGGTGGGCCTGCTCGGTATCTTTCCTCTCGATGCGCACCGCTGGGAATTCTCGCTCCTGGTATGCCGAATACCCGGGATGGGGCTCTCGCTCAGCCCACCCGCTTAAGGCTTGCTCCACGGCGGCAATCGCTTCCTGCTGCTTGATGGCGCCGGCGATGCTGACCACCGCCTTGCCGGGGAGATACTGGCCGGCCATGTAGTCGAGTATCATCTCCCGGGTGATACCAGCCACCGACTGCTTGCTGCCGGCGATATCCCTTCCCAGCGGGTGAGAGGGCCACAAAAGCTCGTCGATGAGCATGTTGACCAGCTGTGATGGGGAGTCCCGTCCCATGTTAATCTCTTCAATGATAATCTGGCGCTCGCTCTCGATGTCCGCCGGCTCGAACCTAGAATGGAGCAGTATATCGGCCAGCACGTCAAGGGCTAGCGGGAAGTGGGCTTGAGCCACCTTGCACCAGTAAACGGTCAGCTCCTTATCGGTGCCGGCGTTGATGATTCCCCCCACCCCCTCTATTGCCTCGGATATTTCCCTGGAGCTGGCGCGCCGTGAGGTGCCCCGGAAGCAGAGGTGCTCGATAAAGTGCGAGGCGCCGGCCTGCGGTTCGCTCTCATAGCGGGAGCCGACCCCGATGAAGATGCAGATGGATACCGAGCGGGTGTGGGGCATGGGGGCGGTGAGGAGACGCAGTCCGTTACTTAAGGTGGTCTTTTGGTACAAATCTTGCCTCTCGTATTAGGGTTAGATGATATTCTAATGTTATACCCGAGGGGTGTCAATTTAATAAGGTCATGGCGTTTTTGCCCCTCCCCGCCCAGAGCTTTTCTTCCCACCCAAACCCACCCTATAAGGGTTATACCCTTATTACAAAATCCCAATAACACGGGTGTTTGGGGAGCGAGACCTCCGAGGGCGGGTACTGGGTGGGAAATCTTTACTACGCCTCCAATAGGGGGAGGGGTAGGACGCAAGACACCGGATAATAAAATAGCCGCGGCTTTAAGACCACGGCTATTTCTGTTTCTATTAAGACCTAAAGGGCAGCTTAATACATACCCTCCATACCACCACCCGGCATAGACGGCCCCTTCTCCTTCTCCGGTATATCAGTGACCAGAGACTCGGTAATCAAGACCATGGCGGCAATGCTGGCGGCGTTCTCCAGGGCAGACCTGACCACCTTGGTCGGGTCAATAATGCCCTTCTCCACCATATCGCCAAAGTCATCGGCCTCGGCGTCATAGCCAACGCCGGGCGGGCTTTTCTTAACCGCGTCCACTATCACCGCCCCGTCCCGGCCGGCATTTATGGCAATCCAGCGGATGGGCTCTTCCACCGCCTTCCTGATGATGTTGACGCCGGTAGCCTCGTCACCGCTGACCTCCAGCTTGTCCAGGACGGCAGTAGCCCTGAGCAGGGCGACGCCGCCGCCGGGCAGAATACCTTCCTCGACGGCCGCCCGGGTAGCCGATAGGGCGTCCTCAACGCGGTGTTTTCTTTCCTTAAGCTCGACCTCGGTAGCCGCCCCTACCTTGATTACGGCTACCCCACCCACCAGCTTGGCCTGTCTCTCCTGCAATTTCTCACGGTCGAAATCGGAGGTGGTATCCTCTATCTGGGCCTTAATCTGCTTGATTCGGCCCTTGATGGCTTCCTCCGAGCCCTTGCCCTCGACGATAGTAGTATTGTCCTTATCAGAGGTCACCCGGCGGGCTCTACCCAGGTCCTCCACGGTAACCGAGTCCAGCTTGCGCCCGACCTCCTCCGAGATAACCTTGCCGCCGGTGAGGATAGCCATATCCTCCAGCATCGCCTTGCGCCGGTCGCCGAAACCGGGAGCCTTGACCGCCAGGATATTAATGGTGCCCCGCAGCTTATTGACCACCAGCGTGGCCAGGGCTTCGCCGTCGACATCCTCGGCGACGATAAGCAGGTTCTTGGAAACCTGCAGTATCTTCTCCAGGGCGGGCAGAAGGTCGGAGACCGCCGAGATTTTCTTATCGGTAATAAGGATATAGGGGTCTTCTATCACCGTCTCCATCTTCTCGGCGTTGGTGATGAAATAGGGACTGATATAGCCGCGGTCAAACTGCATGCCCTCTACATACTCGGTCTCGTACTTTATCCCCTTGGACTCCTCAACGGTGATAACGCCGTCCTTGCCTACCTTCTCCATCACCTCGGCGATTAACCCGCCGATCTCTTTGTCAACAGCGGTTATGGTGCCCACCTGGGCAATCTGTTCCTTGCCCTTGACCTCGGTGGAGACTTTTTTAAGCTGGGCAACAATGGCCTGGGTCGCCTTCTCAATGCCCTTTTTGAGGGCCATGGGCTCGGCCCCGGCGGCCACGTTCTTAAAGCCCTCGCTGATGATAGCGTGGGCTAAAACGGTTGAGGTAGTAGTGCCGTCGCCGCAGGCATCGTTGGTCTTGGTAGCCGCCTCTTTGACCAACTGCACCCCCATGTTCTCAAAGGGGTCGGGCAGCTCAATATCCTTGGCAATGGTAACCCCGTCATCTATTACCGACGGAGCTCCCCATTTTTTATCCAGGGCCACGCAATGCCCCTTGGGGCCTAAGGTCACCTTGACGGCATCGACCAGGGTGTCTATCCCCCTCTTTACCGAATGTCTGACGTCCTCATCAAATATAATCTGTTTAGCCATTTTACCTCCTTATATTAACTACCTTGTTACTTCGCTTGCTTAGCTTGTTTAGTCTTCTTGGCCAGAATATCGCTCTCGCGCAGAATCACCAGCTCCTCGCCATCAACCTTAATCTCGGTGCCGCCGTACCTGGCGTAGATAACTATATCGCCTGCCTTGACCTCCATGGCTATCCGTGTTCCATCCTCGGATAGTCTGCCCGGACCAGCCGCCAGAATTTTCCCTTCCTGGGGTTTCTCCTTAACGGTATCGGGCAGGACGATACCGCCCTTGGTCACCTCTTCCGTCTCGATAGGCTTGACTAAGACCCGGTCAGCCAACGGTTGCAGATTAACCGCCATTTCATTCCTCCTTCAACTTTTCAATCAAACAGTAACGGTCTCAATTCGTTAGCACTCTCACTACGAGAGTGCTAACTGTTTTATCATAGCGCACCCGAGCCTAAGTCGCAACTCACTAAATAATAACTGATAGCTAACTTCAGCTGTTTACAGGCATTCAGAGGCAAAAATAGCCTTTTATCTCCACAAATTCCCTTCGATTAAGCCAGTTTAAGGCTGGGGACAACATCCAGTTCCAGCCCGCTCACCCCGCCCGCCTGGAGGCGGTAATAGCCGCAGGCAGCAATCATGGCGGCGTTATCGGTGCACAACACCGGCCGGGGCACCAAAACAGGGAGGGGTGAGTCCTGGGCCAGCCGGCTCCTTAGCAAGGCGTTGGCGGCCACCCCGCCGGAGAGCAAAATCTGCCTGGCCCGCCGCTCCTTAGCCGCCGCTATTGTCTTAGCCACCAGCACCTCGATAACTGCGAGCTGAAAGCTGGCGGCGCCGTCAGCCGCCGATGACACCTTGCCCCCTTCCACCAGGCGCAGTAAGGCCGTCTTGACCCCGCTGAAGCTGAAGTCGCTACTACCCTTAAGCCAAGCGCGGGGCAGGGGTATCGAGGCATTGCCCTTTCTGGCCGCCTGCTCAATAGCCGGGCCGCCGGGGTAGCCCAGCCCTAGTATCCGGGCGGCCTTATCAAAGGCTTCGCCGGCGGCATCATCCCTGGTCCTGCCCAGCACCGTGTAATCGCCGTGCCCCCTCATCAAGACCAGGTCGCTGTGCCCCCCGGAGACGATAAGGCAGACCACCGGGAAATCAATGCTGTCGCCTTCCAGCCAGTTGGCGTAGATATGGGCCTCCAGGTGGTTGACCCCGATAAGGGGCAGAGCGTGGGCCATAGCCATCGCCTTAGCCACGTTGACCCCCACCAGCAACGAGCCGGCCAGACCCGGCCCCATGGTGACGGCAATGCCGGCTAGCTCTTTAAAGGTCGTGCCGGCCTCGGTCATTGCCTGCTCTATGATGGGGATGACCGAAAGCAGGTGCTGGCGGGAGGCCACCTCGGGGACGATGCCTCCATAGCGGGCATGGATTTCTACCTGAGAGGCAATCTGGTTGGAAAGCATTTTTTGCCCATCCTCGACCACCGCCGCCGCCGTTTCATCGCAGGAGGTCTCGATACCCAAGATTTTCATAGCTAAATTATAGCATAGAGAGGACAAAACAGCCTGTGTTCTGCGCCCCACCCGACCCACCCTAATGAGTAAGCTCCTTAACCTGGTTGTTACCCCTCCCCACCGCTTTAAACGGGCAGGTAAGAATTTCCCACCCAACCCACCCTCGGGGGCAGTGCCCCCAATCATCCACTTTCGTTGGGTACTTAAGAAGGGTAAAACCCTTATATGGGCGGGCTGGGTGGGAAGTGAAACGCACGCTTTAAATGGGTGGAGACATAGCCCCCAAAAGCGCTTTGACACACCCCCCAGCCAATGCTATGATGACGGCACAAGCAACTAACAGAATAAGGTGATGATAAATGTCTGGTATTGAAACGCTATATCTGGTGCTACTCATTGTCTGCCTATTTCTATCAGCCTTCTTCTCCGGCACGGAGACCGCCTTTATATCACTGCAGAAGGTGAGGGTCCAGCACCTGGTTGATACCAAAGTGAGGGGAGCCAAGCGGGTAGCCAAGATGATAGAGCAACCGGAGAAATTCCTCTCCACCGTACTGCTGGGCAACAACCTGGTAAACACCGCCGCCGCGGCCATAGCCACCTTCCTGGCTATCAACCTCTGGGGGGAGAAATGGGGCGTCCTCATTGCCACCATCGCCATAACCATCGTGCTCTTGATATTCTGCGAGACCACCCCCAAGACCATAGCCACCCGCCACGCCGAAAGGATATCCTTGACCTTCGTCAGGCCTATAGCCACCCTCTCCTGGCTGCTCACCCCCTTAGTGGTGGGCTTAAGCTGGATTGCCTCCGGATTCAGCAAGATGCTGGGCGGGACGCCGGTGCCCCGGTCTCTAGCCAGCGAGGAGGAGATACGGACCATGATAACGATGGGGCACAAAGAAGGGACGGTGGAAGAGGAAGAGGCGGCGATGCTGCACAAGGTATTTGAGTTCGGCAACCGCCCGGTAAGCGACGTCCTGGTACCGCGCACCGAGGTGGTATGGGTAGAAAAGGGCACCAAGCTGCGCGATTTCTTCAAGCTCTACGCCGAGTCCCCGCTATCACGGTTCCCGGTATATGAAGATAATATGGACAACGTCGTCGGTATTCTTTCGGTAAAGGATATAGTCATGGCCCAGGCCAAGAAGGCTATCGACGAGGACAGCCTCATCGACGAGCTGATTCGCCCCGCCTACTTCACCCCCGAGACCAAGCGCATCAGCGAACTCTTTACCGAGATGAAGGACAAAAACTACCGCATGACGGTGGTAATAGACGAGTTCGGCGGCACCGCCGGCATCGTCAGCCTCAGCCGCCTGATGGAAGAAATCGTCGGCCCGGTAGGCGATGAGCTGGCCGATATTGAGAAGGACTATGAGCCCATCAACGAGTACACCTTTTCTATCGACGGCGGCATGCGCATTGAGGAAGCCAACGAAGAGATGGGCTTGGAACTGCCTGAGGGTGATTATGAAACGGTAGCTGGTTTTGTACTCCATCTTTTGGGGCATATACCGAGGCAGGGTGAGCGGCTAAGATATAAAGGTTTGAAGCTGGTGATAACCAGGATGCGTGGCATGAAAATTGAGGAAATTCTGTTCACCAAGGAAAAACCTGCCAAGGCGGCAGGTTAGGTTTTAGCGAGGATGATTGAGAACAGGGTGATATTATATGTTTGGT
>DAOUMQ010000169.1:0-3236 GCA_034410425.1 Dehalococcoidales bacterium
GGGCTGGTCTTTGGGCCTTGCCGGAGTGGGAATATACTCGTCAACGGCGTCGAGGAGTTGCCAGATGGGACCGCACCACTGGCAGTCCCGCTTGCCACAGCCGCACTCCAGCGCCTTGAGGGCGCTCACCTTTACCACCGGCACCTTATCGCCGGGGAACTTATACTTGGTCAGCAGCTCCCTGGTCTCCACCTCCACCAGCTCCTGAAGCTCGGTGTCTTCCAGGGCATCTATCTTGTTGAGCGCCACCACTATATAGGGGACCTCAACCTGGCGCGCCAGGAGGACATGCTCTCTGGTCTGGGGCATAGGTCCATCGGGAGCGCTCACCACCAGGATAGCCCCGTCCATCTGGGCCGCCCCGGTTATCATGTTCTTGATGAAGTCGGCATGCCCCGGGCAATCTATATGGGCATAATGGCGCTTCTCGGTCTCATACTCAATATGGGCAATAGCGATGGTCAGTCCCCGCGCCTTTTCCTCAGGGGCGTTGTCGATACTGTCAAAGGCGCGAAACTCAGTAGGCCCCCCCGCCTTGGAGAGTACCATAGTCATCGCCGAGGTCAAGGTCGTCTTACCATGGTCGACATGACCGATGGTGCCCACGTTGCAGTGAGGCTTGGTCCGCTCAAACTTCTTCTTTGCCATTTTTTAACCCCCTTTAATTCAGAGCCCACAACCAGATTCGAACTGGTGACCCCGTTCTTACCAAGAACGTGCTCTACCTACTGAGCTATGTGGGCGCTATACACATTATACCAGTTTTCCCGGCATAAAATCTAACCTACATCATACCATAATATATTTAAACGGAGAAGTGGAGGGGGCAGGATTCGAACCTGCGTAGCCATTTCAGGCGGCAGATTTACAGTCTGCTCCGATTAACCACTCCGGCACCCCTCCCCACATCAAACATTAGCCCGAGAGGGGATTCGAACCCGCTAACCTACCGATTACAAGTCGGTTGCGCTACCATTGCGCCACTCGGGCAAAATTTCGCCCCTGAACCATACAGGCGCTAATCAACTGGGATATTATAAAAATGAAAGCTCTAAAAGTCAAGCGTGGTAGCGCATACCGGATTCGAACCGGTGATCTCCTCCTTGAGAGGGAGGTGTCCTAAACCCCTAGACGAATGCGCCACCTAAAAAGGCTGGCTTTAAAGAGGGACTGTATTCAGCTCTATACCTGCCAGCCGTAGCTATTATATCAGCCACGGTGCCGGAGGGCAAGCTGACTTCGGTTAACCCCGGCCGAGGACGCTGGAGGTATTAAGGATTTTCCGACATTTGCCTTAATTCTTCTATGTTGGTCTTCTCCCGCTCCAGGAACTTTTCCCGGCCCTCGGTGTAGGAGGGAAGAACCCACTTCATTTCCTTGAGGTTCTGGGTTATGGTCGGTAGCCAGTGATAAGGGATAGATATCAGTATCCAGCCCTCTTCAAATACCTCTTTCGACCTCATGCCAAAGGCCAGGCCGGTAGGCGTGTAGTTCACCTTGCCGCTACGGTAGGGATAAACGTAAAGCCAGGCGCAGCCCAGGACGCCCGTTGTCTTTGACTCCCGTATCACGCCGGTGGAATAGCACATCGCCCTGAGCACGATTTCCGCCTGGCTGGTACTGGCGGTTAGAATCAAGACGTCGGGCTCAAAGGTCAATTTGTCCAATGTGGCCAGGGCGACGTAGTTAACAATGCCCCGGGGGAGAGTGGGCAGTTGCTGGTAGAGGCTGCTGTTAGCCCGCGGCTCCTGAAAGATTTCCAGTTTAATTCCTATCTGTCCGGCCTCGGCGAACACGGGCAAGTCCTCCATGCCCAATACCGCCGACCCCAGGCAGCTCTCGTTCTCTTTAGAAAAGTAGAACGGCTTCCCCCTCTGCTGGGCTTCTTTGAGCATTTCGCAGAAAGACAACTGTTTATCCAACTGCTCGATACCCTCCGGCTTAGTCTCCAGGAACTTGACCCCTACCGGCGGGTACTTGAAATCGAACTTCTTATAGATGGACAAGTCGGTTTGAAGCTTTCTCATATTGACCTCCTAGAAAAGTATATTGCCCTATCTTTTAAGCCTTCTGCACCTTGCGCCTTAAATCCTCAAAGAGCTTATCAACGCGTTTTTTATGGGCATCGCCGGTGATTTTGTCCGAGATGAGCGTCCAGCTCATATTTTTCAGGTTTTCGGTTACCATGGGGAGCTTGGTCCAGGGTATGGAGATAATCACCAGGCCCTCGGGAAAGACCTTCAAAGCCCGCATCCCCAGGCTGATACCGGTGATAGTGAAGTTCACCTCGCCGCTCAAGACAGGGTAGATATAGATCCAGGAGCAGGCCGCGGCCAGCGTTCCCCGGGCCGACCACATCTCCCCGGATGAATAGCCCAGCGCCCGCAGTATGTGGTAGGTTTGAGTGACATTGGCGGTGATAACCAGGACATCGGGGTCGAAGCTAAGCTGGTCTATAGCCGAGAAAACGACGTAGTTCACCGAGCCTTTGAGCATCTTGGGCAGGTACTGGTAGATTTTGCGGTTAGCCCGCGCTTCCTCGAAGAGCTCATCCGTTTCGCCGACCAGCCCGCTGATGAGCATAGGGTCGGGCTCCTCCATGCCCAGCAGTAACGGTTCCACGCAGTAGAAGTCCTCTCTCTGCACGTAAAAAGGGGGGCTGGTCTGGGCCTCTTTGAACATCTCGCAAAAAGACAGCCTCTTTTTGAGTCTTTCAACTCCTTCCGGCTTGAGGGGCAAAAACTTCACCCCTACCGGCGCCCTCTCGAAGTTGAACTTCTTATAGACGGACAGGTCGATTTTAAGCGGTTTCATATCAAACCCCTTTAAGAAAGAAAATGGCTGGGGAAGAAGGATTCGAACCTTCCCTTACGGATCCAGAGTCCGCTGTCCTACCACTAGACGATTCCCCAGCACAAAAGGATTATAGCACGGGGATATCATCAGGTCAATAATAGCTTGTTGCGAAATGGCTTAGCTCCAATATTGTAAGGAGGGGCAAAAAGTCATTTAGTGGATTAGCTTTTCCTTATTGATTGAGCATTTCATAACAAGCGGAGAGGTTTTTTATGGAAACTCATCTATGGACTCCCCATCCGAGTTATATAAGGTCGCAGTGTCACCATCGTTATTCCAGATGTGACGCCCACTTCCCCAATATAGCTCGGTCTGACTATCTATGCCACTTCCACTATATACTGTAACAGTGCCGCCGGCTGGCAACCTGAAATCTTGAA
>DAOUMQ010000170.1:0-11920 GCA_034410425.1 Dehalococcoidales bacterium
AAGCCTTGACTATCTGGCTCAAAGAGACGTCTTTCATCTCCTGGGTGATCTGTCCGGTGTCAATGCGGGGGATATCCAGAAGGTCGCTGACCAGGGTCAGCAGTTCTTTAATCCTCTGGCTGCTTCTCTCCAGCATATTCCTCTGCTTTTCGGTGAGCTCCCCGGCGAATCCGCCCAGCATGACCCAGAAGTAGCTCTGAATGGCGGTAAGCGGCGCTTTCAGTTCGTGGACGGTTACCCCCAGAAAGCGGAGAAAGCGGTCCCTGGCCTCTTCCAGCTTGGCTACCTCCCGAGAGGCCTGTTCCAGCTCCCCGGTCCTCTTCTTCAGCAGGCGCTGGGTTAGGCGCACCACCTCCCGCTGCCTCTTTCTTAACTCGCCCTGGACCGAGGTGGCCATGTAGGTGGTGGCGAAGAGGGCGGTGGCCAGGACGATGAGCATCACCAGGATATAGCTCCCTTCCCGGTACAGGGTGGGTGAGGCAAAGCCAGCCAGGTTGAAATGGTCTATTACCCCGCCGTACTCCAGGCCCACCAGTAAGGTAACCATGGCAATCACCGAGGTAGCCAGTAGGTAGACTGTCTTGTAGTGGAGCATTATGCTGGCCCCGATGATATGGAGCACGAAGTAGAAGATGAAGGGGTTCTCTATGCCTCCGCTGAAGTGAAGGAGCACGGTAAAGGCGGCCAGGTCGAGCAAGAGGTGGATGGTGCCGTAGGTTCTAGCCTTGCGGATTACCAGGCTGGACGGCATCCTGGCCAGGCTTCGGTTCTGGTATAACAGCGCCAGGTTACACAGGGCGACAAAGGCGCATGTTCCGAAAGCGGCGGCTATGGGAAACTGGATGTCGAATATCCTTGACGCCACCAGGGTGGCCGAAATAATGCCCAGGATGGTAATCCACCTTATGGTGACGAAGACCCTGAGCCACATCCTGATGGCGGCTTCCTCAGGGTTGTGCTCCGGCTCGTCTCCCTGGCTCAAAAAGCGCTCGCTCTTGTCGCTGGTTTTCATTTTTACTCCGATATGATAATGGTGCGGGGCCCTCCCTCGCGGCTGGTGCTCCAGTCGCGGATGGGCACAATCTCCTCCAGTTTGTCTAACTGCCCCAGAGCCGCCAGGCGGTCGTAGATTAGTTGCCAGGCGCAGGGGATATCGGGCGATACCTCGCACTTGCCGTCTACCGAGCCGCCGCAGGGCCCGTTGAGCAGGCTCTTGGCGCACCTGACCAGGGGGCAGATACCGGCCGTCCTGGCCAGGACGCAGCTGCCGCACTGCATGCAGACCTCGATAAAGTGCCCCGGTGTTTCTTCCTTGCCCACGAAAAGGGTGTTCAGCGCCGGGTAGACCGGCTTATCGCTATAGAGGCTAACGGTTTGAACCCCGAAGGCGCAAGCCATAACCAGGATAGCATCGGCTTGCTCAATTTCCATGATGCTCTCTCTCAGGGCGTCTCTGCTCAGTTCGTCGCAGGCGGTAGGGATGACCATCCATCCGGTAACTTTTTTACCGGCCGCCTCAAGCTTTTCTTTCATATCCAGAACCTCAGACTTGCCCCCAGTGTGTAGCATGGTGGCACAGGTGCCGCAGCCTACCAGATATATCTTCTCCACTCCGCTGAGAGTTTCGCTCAGCTCCTCAAATGGTTTTTGTGCCGTGATTGTTTTCATTTTTTACCCCTTATGCCTAACTCAGAGCCATGCTTCGTTTGTATCTTCTCGACCCTGGCGGCGCAGACCTTGTACTCAGGTATCTTAGCCACCGGGTCGATAGCGGGGTTGGTCAGCATATTGGCCGGGCTCTCGGCGAAGTGGAAGGCCATGAATACCACCCCTGGTGGCGAAACCTCGGTTATCCTGGCAGTAGCGGTCACCTCTCCCCGCCTTGAGACGACTCTCACCTTCTCACCATCAGTAATACCCAGTGCCGAGGCGTCTTTGGGGTTCATCTCCACCGCCTCCTGCTTCAATATATTGAGCCCCTCTATTTTTCTGGTCAGGGTGCCGGTGTGGAAGTGGTAAAGGCTGCGTCCCGTGGTCAAAATTAGCGGATACTTCTTATCGGGAAGCTCCATCGGCGGCTTGTACGCCAGGGGGATAAAGCGGCCCTTGCCGCGGGTAAACTGCTTGGTATGCAAAATGGGCGTCCCGGGGTGCTCTTTGGTGGGGCAGGGCCACTGCAGGCCGCCATTCTCCAGGCGATTATAGCTGATTCCCCCGTAGCTGGGGGTGAGAGAGGCAATCTCGTCCATAATCCTGGCCGGACTGGCAAAGTCAAAGCCGCTGTGCCCCATTTTCTGCCCCAGCTGGCAGGTAATCCACCAGTCGGGCTTAGAGCCGCCTACCGGCTCTATTGCCTTCCTTACCCTCTGGATCCGCCGCTCGGTGTTGGTGAAGGTGCCGTCTTTCTCGGCGAAGCTGGCCCCGGGCAGGACGACATCGGCCAGCTGGGCCGTCTCGGAGAGGAAGATGTCCTGGGCTACCAGGAAATCAAGCTTTTCTAAAGCTTCTCTGGCGTGGCTGATATCGGGCTCGCTGAGCAGGGGGTTCTCGCCCATAAGGTAGAAAGCCTTTATCTTCTTGTTGTAGGCGGCATCGACCATCTCGGTGATGGTCAATCCGGGTGATGGTGGCAAAGGGCCGCCCCAGGCGGCTTCAAACTTGTCTTTGATGCCGCCGTCAGCCACCGACTGGTAGCCTGGGTAGACATTGGGCAGAGCGCCCATGTCACAGGCCCCCTGGACGTTATTCTGCCCCCTCAAAGGGTTTACCCCGGTGGCCGGCTTGCCCACGTTGCCGGTGAGCATGGCCAGATTGGCGGTAGCGATGACGTTATCGGTGCCGTGGGAGTGCTGGGTGATGCCCATGGCGTAGAGGAGAGCTGAGGGCTTATGGGTAGCGTATACCCTGGCCGCCTCGGCTATATCTTCTTTAAGCACGCCGGTGGTCCGCTCAACAAAGTCAAGGTCAAAATCATTAAGCGACTTCTTAAAATCGCTGAAGTTTTCACAGCGCTCTTTGATGAAGGCTCTATCAAGAAGCCCCTCATCAACGATTACCTTCATCATTCCCATGAGCAGGGCGACATCCGAGCCCGGCTTGTGCCTCAGCCAAAGGTAAGACCAGCGCACCAGGTCAATCTGCCGGGGGTTGGCTACAATCAGCTTGGCTCCCTTGTCCACCGCCCGCTTTATCTCCAGGGCGATTATGGGATGGGCTTCGGTGGTGTTGGTGCCAATGGCCAGGATACAGCCCGAGTCCCTGAACTCATTGATGGAGTTGGTCATGGCCCCGCTGCCGAAGCTCTGCACCAGCCCGGTGACACTGGGGGCATGGCAGAGGCGGGCGCAGTGGTCGACGCTTTTGGTGCCTAGCACGGCGCGGGCAAGCTTCTGGACGAGGTAGTTTTCCTCATTGGTGCACTTGGCCGAGGAGATTACGGCTATCTCGTCGGGTTTATAACTTTTAAGCTTACCAGCGACCAGCTCCAAAGCCTCGTCCCAGCCGGCCTCAACGAACTTGCCGTCCTTCTTGATAAGCGGGGATTTGAGCCTGTCCGGGTGGTGAACAAAGCTGAAGCCGTACCTGCCCTTGACGCAGAGGGAAATCCCGTTTACCGAATTCTCCTGGCAGGAGCTTACCCCAAGGAGCTCCTGGTCTCTTACACTGAGGTAAATGCTACAGCCACATCCGCAATAGGTACAGACGGTCTTGACCTTGCTCGTTTCCTTCCCTATGTTTCTGGTAGACCTATCGGATAAGGCTCCCACCGGGCACAAAGAGACACAGAGCCCACAAGAGACACAGGTTGAATCTTTCAGGCCTCTATCCTGAAAGGCAGCTGGCCTGAGGTCAAACCCCCGGTAGGCAAAATCAATTGCGTTCGCCCCCTGGATTTCCTGGCAAGCCTTCACACACCTGCCACACAGTATACACTTGGTAAGGTCCCTCTCTATGAAGGGATTGCTATCGTCCAGAGGGTAAAAGCTCCTCACCTTTCTGAATCTGACCTGGGAGATTTCAAGCTCACTAGCCAGCCTGCGTAATTCACAGCGGTTGCCTTTGTCACAAACTATACAAGAGTCGGGGTGACCGGCCAGCATCAGCTCAACAAAGGTTCTCCGGCCCTCAATTACCTTGGGGGAATCGGTCTGGAGCGTCATCCCTGGAGCAACGGGGGTTACGCAAGAGGCTAGCAACCGACCGCTATTCTCGTCTTCGACCAGACAAATCCGGCAGGCACCGCTGGGGGTAAGCAGGGGATGGTGACAAAGGGTGGGGATATCTATCCCGTTTTCTTGAGCCGCCTCAAGGACGGTCATGCCTTCATCGGCGCTGACCTGGGAGCCGTTGATGGTGATGTCTATCTTCCCCATCCTAACCCCAAATCTTAAGCTATTTTGAGCCTATCGTCAATGGCTTACAGATTCTTAAAAAGCAGGTTGGTTTAAGAGGGCCGATGATATGGCGTTAAGCTCTGTTTTAAGGGAACAAGGCTAGCTAGGGCCAGAGCGCTTTAGCCGCCTCGTCCAGCCCCAGCTCCAGCAGTTTCTTTTTGCTGGGCTTGGCTGTCTTGGTGTCCCAGTCCATGGCGGTAAGGTACTCGGTATCGAGGGTTTCCTCATCAACGGTTATGCCGGCCAGGGGGCCTCTCTCCGGCGGCGGGTTGCCGTATACCCTGCCCGGGACCTTGAACTGCAGGGAGTTCAAGCCCTCACGGATGTTAAAGGCCTGCCTGATGTTGGCGATTCTCTCCCCGGTCTTGAAAAGCTCTTCTATGGTGAAGTCCCATCCGGAGACGGCGTTCATAAAATCGATAAAGCTGTTAACATCGGGCATCGCCCAGAAGCCGAAGAGGCAGGTGCCGCTACAACTGACCACGTGGCTGAAGTCGCTGCCCAGCTTGTGGGCCTCGGCCCGCCCGCTGAAGGCTTTGTCGTCGTGTTCGGGCAGGTCCATCCCCGGCACCGGCATTCCCGGGCCCTGGGTATGGCGGGCGGGGGTGGCGTCCATGCGGTAGGTGGTCGCCCAGTGGTAGCCGAGCTTGGGGTCGTGGGCGGGGATTTCTTGCCCCTGAATATGCATGGCGTATTGGCTGGCGTCCTTGCCGATTTTCTGGGCGGCTAAATTTACCCCATCGGCCAGGACATCGCCGAAGCCTTCTCTCTTGACCATTTTTTCGGTCATGGCCACTATTGATTTGTGGTTGCCCCAGGTCATCTCGATGCCGCCGGTATCGGCTTTGGTGATAAGCCCTCGCTCGTAGCATTCTATGGCGAAGGCCATGGTCGCCCCCGCCGAGATGGTATCAACCCCGTAGCGGTTGCAGATATCGTTGGCTTTGATTATCGATTCCAGGTTGCTGTTGAGGCAGTCGGCGCCGAACATGCCCAGCGTTTCGTACTCCGGTTTGTGGGCGCCGGCTTCGTATTGGTACTCTCCCGTCCCCGCCTTCATGTGCCCGCCGCAGCCGATGGGACAGCGCCAGCAGGCATACCTCTTATCCTGGAGAGCAATCACCGGGTCGCCGCCGATGTCTTTATAATCGGGGAAGTCGATGGTGGCCGTGCCGGCCCAGTTCTTGGTCGGGGTGTCGCCGCTCTCGGCGCAATCGATAAAGATGCCCGGGGTGCCTTTTTCCCGCATCATATCGGTATGGCCGGTAAGCTCTTTCAGGTATTTTTTCCGCAAGTTGTTAGCCCTGGCCTCGTCGGCGAGGGGAATCTTCAGGTTGCCCTTGACCGCTATCGCCTTGAGCCTTTTTGAGCCCATCACCGCCCCCAGCCCTGAGCGCCCGGCGGCCCGGCCCTTGTTGTTCATCACGGCGGCAATGAGGGCGACCTTCTCGCCGGCAGGGCCGATGCAGGCTAACTCCACGTCCTTGCCCAGCTCTGCTTTGATTATGTCTTCGGTCTGGAAGGTATCCTTCCCCCAGAGGTGGGCGGCGTCTCTGAGTTTGGCTTTACCGTTGTTGATAAAGAGATAGACTGGCTTTTCCGATATGCCGGTGAAGAAGACGGCGTCATAGCCGGAGAACTTTAAGTAAGGGCCGACACTACCGCCGGAGTTGGCGTCGCCCCAGCCGCCGGTGAGCGGCGATTTGCCCACCACGATGTACCTTGAGGCCGAGATGGACGGCGTGCCGGTGAGGATGCCGGTGGTAAAACCGAGGATACTGTCCGGCCCCAGCGGGTCGACGCCGGCTGGCTGGCGGTTGAAAATGATGTGGGCGCCCAGCCCGTAGCCGCCGAGGAACTGGCGGCCCAGCTTTTCGTCGAGCGGCTCATCTTTAAGCTTATTCTGAGAAAGGTCAACCCAGAGCATCTTGCCCATGAAGCCTCTTGACATAATCTATCTCCTTGGTTTTGCTTCCCAATAATATACACCCACCTAACTGATTGTCAAAGCCAGGCGGTGTTGCATTTGCCGATAATTAGCCTTACTATTGGTAAAACCGTTGCTTAGAAGCCTCTGCTGGAAAGGAGAAAGATGTTGCTTGCCGATAGGGTAGCTATTATAACCGGTGGCGCCAAGGGAATCGGCAGGGCCATCGCCCTTAAATTCGCCGAGGAAGGTTGCTCGATAGCCATCGCCGATATAAGCCTTAAAGATGCCCAAAATACCCTGGCTGAGGTGACCAAAAGGGGAGGGGAGGGCTTGGCCCTTCACTGCGATGTCACCGACCGCAAGCAGGTCGGCGATGCCGTGGCTAAGGTTATAGCTAAATTCGGTAAGATTGATATCCTGGTCAATAGTGCCGGCGGTATGGTAGTGGTACCGAAACCGATTGAAGATATGCCCGAAGCCGACTGGGACAGGGTGCTCAAGTTGAACCTGAAGAGCGTCTTTTTATTCAGCCAGGCGGTAGTTCCCCATATGAAGAAGCGAAAGTGGGGAAGGATTATCAACCTCTCCTCGGCGGCGGCGCTCAATCCCCCCTCCCACGCCATCCACTACCACACCGCCAAGATGGGCATCATCGGCTTCACCCTGGACCTGGCCTACACGCTGGCTCCCTTCAATATCTGCGTCAACGTGCTTCTGCCCGGCCCCGTCCGCACCGATTTCTATGGGCCGATGATAGGCTCGATGAGCGATAAGGAGAAGGACGGCTTTTTTGAAGAGCTGGGCAAGGGGGACATACCCCTGCAGAGGATAGGCACCCCGGAGGAGGTCGCCGACGCCGCCCTGTTCCTGGCATCGGAGCTTTCTGCCTATATTACCGGAGAAGCCCTCAAGGTCTCCGGTGGCTCCCCCTTGAGGCCTTTTCATACCCCGATACAAAAGACACTGGATAAGGATAAATAGGTTTTTAGCCTAGAAGGTGTGCAGTTTAACAACCTGCCCGACCATATAACTGCAGACGTCCGAGGCTAAAAAGGCGGTCATTGCCGCCACGTCCTGGGGGGTGCACAACCTCTTTAGAGCCGACATCTGTCTCATTGATTCAAGCATCTCTTTGGGGGCGGTACCGACCAGGCCCGTTTCGCCCAGCCCGGGCAGTACCGCGTTGACGATTATACCCATGGGCGCCACCTCCAGGGCCAGGGCGTGGGTGAACTGTTCCACACCGCCTTTAGCTGCCCCGTAGACCGAGATACCCGGTACGCCCTGTCCCCCCGAGCAATTGACAATCCGCCCGTGTTTCTTAGCCGCCATATGAGGGATAACCGCCTGGGCCATGTTCATCTGCCCGTAGAGGTTGACCCCTATATCCAGGTCCCAGTCGGCTTTAGTCATCTGCATGAAGGGCTGTACCACACTGCTGGTGCCGGCATTGTTAATCAGTATGTCGATGCGGCCGAATTCCTTGATTACCGCCTTGACCATCTTATCGACATCGCTGCGGTTGGAGACGTCCACCTTGACCGCCATCGCCTTACGGCCCAGCTTTTCAATCTCGGCGGCGGTCTTTTTAGCTCCCTCCAGGTCGATATCGGCCGAAATTATGTCGCAGCCTTCCTCAGCCAGGGTTAGGGCGATAGCCTTGCCGAAGCCGATCTGGCTGGCCGTCCCCGTAACCAGGGCTACCTTGCCTTTGAGTTTCAAGTCCATAACTCTCTCCTGATTTCTTTAGTTGGCTATTTTGGCCCGCCGACCCCTTCCGGCCATCCCTCTTTGTAGGAGCCGGTGCCAATCATTATGGCCATTTCCATGTGGGGTCGGCTGAACTTCTTCCAGGTCAGGGGGCCGTGCTTGGTCCCCGCCGGCAGGAAAATGGCCGAGGTCTTGTTAAAGACCAGCGGCTGGCCTTCTATAACATACTCTATCTCACCGCCGAGGTCTTCGGGGTTATCCGGGTCGGAGCCGATGTGGAGGACAATCTCATCGAATTTATGGGAGTGCTCGTGGATATTGGGGTTGGGGGTGGGTATATCCCATATCCAGCCCACCTCAATGTACATGTTGCAGCCGGGCACCAGGGCGTTGCTCATCAGGGTCATTGAAGGGCTCTGCCGCCCTTTGGTCGGTGGCCCCGCCTCGTAGATAGGTTTGGTTACCAGGTATTTACTATAATCTGTTCCTGCCATTTTTCTCCCTTCTATTTATTTAAGGCTCGGGCCAGGGGCTGGTAAATCTGACCGAGCTGAATTTCCACTTCCCCTTTACCCTGACGTAATCACAGTCCTGCCGCCCCTGTACCCATTTCACCTCTGGTCCGGAGAAGAAAAGGTATAAAATCCAGTAGCCTTTGGCCTTATCGCCATTGACCGAGATTACCGGCTGGCCGACAAAATGGCCGTCGGTGCGCTTTATCATCTTGGCCAGGACGTTGTGGAAAATGCCGCTGATTTCCTTCTTGCCCTTGCAGACTCCGTGGTCCAAGAGGTCCAGGGTAGCATCTTCGGCAAAGCAGTCCAGCATATCCTCCCACTGCAGGTTGCAGAGCAGGTAGACATAGTTTATGTGCAGTTTTTTAATCTCCTCGATATCCTCTAAGACCTTGACTCTCTTCTCCAGTTCTTCCAGCGTCATCGGTGCCTCCTTTACCCGCTATTCTAGTGATAGCCCGCCTGGGTGTCAATCGGTGCCAGCTATTGAACACAGGGCGCGATGGGAGTATATTAGAGTAGATTATTTTTACCACTAGGGAGGGGCAAAGTGCGCATTAAAAAGATTGAGTGCATACCGGTCACGGCCAAATTCAGTAAACCCTTTCCCATGGGCGGGGGCATTGAGCTGGGTTCGGCCGGCATCATTGTCAAGATTCATACCGATGAGGGCATTACCGGCATCGGTGATTCCGGCGGTACCTCGGCCTGGTACCGTGGTGAGGGCCAGGACTCGATGATGAGCGTCATCAATAATATCTTTGCGCCCTCGGTCCTGTTGGGCGAAGACCCCTTCAACATCGAGAAAATCGTGGCCGGGATGGACCGTGCCGCCCGGGACAATAATCAGGCCAAGGCAACTATTGATTACGCCCTGCACGATATCGTGGGCAAGGCGCTGGGTGTCCCCGTCTACCAGCTGCTGGGTGGCTTGACCACGGAGAAGATTCCCCTGGGCTTTGTTCTACCCGGCGCTGCCACCGATGAGGTCTTGGCCATGGCCAAGCAGGCTGTTCAAGCCGGTTTCCGCGCCCTAAAGCTCAAGGTGGGGGGTGCTGGCAAAGAAGAGTCCGACATCGAGAACGTGCGAGCGCTTAGGGAGATGGCCGGCGATGATATCGAGATATTCATTGACGCTAACGGCAGCTGGCACTACTATCAGGCATTGATGGTCTTGAGAAAAATGGAGAAGTATAACCTGTCTATGGTGGAACAGCCGGTGCCCTGGTGGGATATTGACGGCATGGCCCGCCTGCGGGCTAAAATCGGGATACCGGTCTTCGCCGACGAGTCGGCCCAGGAGCTTTCCCACCTGATGGATATTATCCATAAGAACGCCGCCGACGGCTTTTTCATCAAGATACCCAAGGCCGGCGGACTGCTAAAATCTCAGAAGTGGGTCTCCATCGCCAAGGCGGCCGGTCTGCCCGTGGTCTGCGGCTGTATGATGGGTTCGGGGCTTGAAGCCGCCGCTTATACCCACCTGCTGGTGGCTGATGAATGGCTTTCCCGCCTGGTGCACGAAAACCTCGGCCCCCTGCACATTCACGACGTCTTTGAGACGGTAAGTAAGCCCATCAAGGACGATGTAGCCGTAAACGTTCCCCGCTATGAGAACGGCTTTCTTTACCCCACCACCGGCCCCGGCATCGGCGTTGAACTCAACGAGGCGGTGGTAAGCAAGCTCATCACCCCGGGCAAGAGCCCGACGGCAGTCGGCAAGTAGAGAAATAACATGGAGTATAGACCGTGATTAATCTGGATGACGCCCAGGTTTTCCAGCGGCTTGACCCGGGAGGCATGCTCGGTTTCCTCCACGAGATGCCGCGGCAGTTTCAGCAGGCGTGGGAGATGGCTGCCGGCTTCGACCTGCCCGATGACTACGCTGACATCGATGAGGTAGTTGTCCTGGGAATGGGAAGTTCGGCTATCGGCGCCGAGCTGGTGAGCGGCCTGGTGGCCCCGGAGGCGAAATTGCCCATCTTTATCTGCCGCGACTATAGCCTGCCTGCCTTCGTTGATGCCAGGACACTGGTCATCGCCTCCAGCTACTCGGGGATGACCGAGGAGACCATCTCCTCTTTCCAGCAGGCGCTGAAGACGGAGGCCAAGAAGATGGCGATTACCACCGGCGGCCGGTTGAAGACTATAGCCGCCAGGGCGGGTGTCCCCGTTTTTAGCTTTGACTATAAAGCTCAACCCCGCGTCGCCATAGGCTTCAGCTTTATGGCTGTCCTTGGCTCGCTACAAAAGCTCGGCTTCATCAGTGACCAGTCGACCGACGTCGCCGAGGCAGTGCTGACCCTGGAGGAGCTTGCTCAGGAGATAGGCGAGAAGGCGGCGCTGTCCCGCAATCCAGCCAAGCAACTGGCCGGGGCGCTCTACGGTCGCCTAGCGGTGATATACGGGGCCGGCATACTCTCCGGGGTGGCGCGCCGCTGGAAAACCCAGCTCAACGAGAATAGCAAGTCCTGGGCCTTCTACGAGCTTTCCCCTGAGCTCAATCACAATGCCGTGGTCGGCTACAAGTTCCCCCCGGATTTGGCTGATAAGGCGGTGGTAGTATTGCTGCGCTCGGCTTTCCTGCCCAAGACGGTTCGAGCCTCCTACCAGGTTGTCTGCCGGCTCCTGGAGCAGGATAGGGTTGCCTACCAGATTGTGGAGGGGAGGGGCAAGAGCCGCTTGTCTCAGATGATGAGCCTGTTGCTCTTCGGCGATTACCTGAGCTACTATCTGGCCATTCTAAATCAAACCGACCCGACGCCGATATCATCTATAAGCTACCTCAAGGGCGAACTTACCAAGGGTTAAGATAGCAGATAGACTGGGCGCCCTTGAATCAGCCGGCAGCTTGGAGAAATTTACTAATCAGCGGGAAATGTTTTATAATTATAGGTGGCTTCAAGAATAGCGCTCGAGGCTTAATTGTTTAAAAACGGCTCCGAGTCGTGCTATACTTATAGGCTAGAAAAGTTGAACTTTGAAGGAGGTAGCTAACCTATGCCAGACTATGTGGCTATGAAGAAGAAGGTAGACGAACTGGCAGCCAGGGAATGGGATGTGGCCGGGATTCAGGCCAGGGTTAGAAAGCTGGCCAAGGAGGGGATTCCCAAGAAGAAACTCGACCCCAAAGAGCTTTTGGCCAACAAGGCGGAAATCCTGGCCCGCGTTGAGCTACATGCCGAGGAATATAACTTTATTACCAAGAATTGTGCTCAGGGCACGGCATTGGCCCTGATGGAAGAATTCGGTCTGGGCGACATGGAGGTCATCAAGGCCCTGACCCCGTTTCCCGGTATCGGCGGCACCGGCGATATGTGCGGCGGCATAACCGGTAGCCTGATTACTTTCGGGCTCTTTTTCGGCAGCGA
>DAOUMQ010000171.1:0-3050 GCA_034410425.1 Dehalococcoidales bacterium
GAGGTAACCCAAGGCGAAACCACTGCGGCTCAAGTGACAGAGACGACCAGGAAAGCTACCAGGAAGCGAGGAACAAAGAAGACCACCCGAAAACGGGGCGGTAGCAAGAAAGCCGCTGATTAAGGGGAGCGTAATAGAGAGTTTTAGAGGGTGTTTAGCTACCCACCCAAACCCACCCTACAGAGGCTGGGCCTCTTTAACACTACCTAAAACGGGGGTGGGAAATAAGAGAACTGATAAAAACGGGGCTGGGTGGGAAGAAGGACTTTAGGACGATAATGCAAGAGATTTTTAATAGATACATCCAGCACCTTGAAGCCGAGCGCAACGTCTCGCCCTATACCGTGCGCAACTACAAGGCTGACCTGCTGGAATTCTTCCGCTTCTTAAACAAAGAGAAGGTGGCTTCGCTGGAGGCGGTGGATAGAAAGGTCATGCGCGACTACCTCGCTCATCTGGTAGAGCAGGGGGTGGTCAAAGCCAGCATTGCCCGCAAGCTATCGGCGATACGCTCCTTCTACCGCTACCTGGTGCGTGAGAAAATAATCTCGACCAACCCCATAGAAGCGGTCTCCTCGCCCAAGCTGGACAAGCGCCTGCCCTCATTTCTTACCCTCAAGGAGGTGGAAAAACTATTGAGCGCCCCCGACCCCTCTACGCCCCAGGGACAGCGCGACCGGGCTTTATTAGAGCTGCTATATGCCTCAGGCCTTAGGGTAAGCGAGCTGACCAGCCTGGAGCTGGGGCAAATCAACCTCGACACCAACGAAATCCGCGTCTGGGGGAAGGGCTCCAAGGAAAGGGTGGTGCTGATGGGGGAGCCCGCCGCCGAGGCCCTGCGCAACTACCTCGCCCAGGGCAGGCCCAAGCTACTGGGGGAAAAGAGAAGCCATGCCCTCTTCCTCAACCGCTACGGCCAGCGCCTCCCCGAACGGAGGGTGCAGTTAATACTGGAGAAATACGCCAAGCAAAGCGGCATCGGCAAGAGGGTGCATCCCCACCTGCTGCGGCATACCTTCGCCACCCATTTGCTTGACGGCGGCGCCGATTTGAGGGTCGTCCAGGAGCTTCTGGGGCATGCCGATCTGTCATCCACCCAGATTTATACCCATGTCACCAAGAGTCAGGCGAGGAAGGTATATCTATCAGCCCACCCCTTAGCCAGGAAAAAGAAAGATGAGCCTGAAGATAAAGAATAGACTGCAAAAGCTGCGCCAGGGACTCCTTGAAAAGGAGATTGACGGCATCCTGGTCTCCCAGCCGGAGAACCGGTGCTACCTCTCCGATTTTAACGGCACGGCCGGTCTCCTGCTCATTACCGCCAAAGAGGCTGTTATCGCCACCGATTTTCGCTACTTGGTCCAAGCCAAGAGGCAGGCGGTAGACTATAAGCTCCTGCCCATAACCAGTGACATCGGGGACTGGCTCCCCAAAATTACGGCTGAGCTGGGCGTAAAAAGGCTGGGCTTTGAGACAGCGCACTTCACCTTTGGCCGCCACCGCCAGCTATCTGATATACTTAAAAAGGGCAAGTCCCCGCTTAGGCTCATCCCCATAGAGGGAATGGTGGAATGGCTGCGGGCGGTAAAAGAGCCTGAGGAAGTAGAGCTCATCACCAGAGCCGCCGAGATAAGCGACGCCGCCATGGACTATATCGGGGGGAAAATCCGCCCCGGCATGACGGAAGAGGAAGCCGCCTGGGAGATAGAAAGATTCATGCGGGAGAAGGGCAGTCAGCCTCTCCCCTTTGATGTTATCGTTGCCGCCGGGCCGAACTCGGCCCTGCCCCACGCCCAGGCCTCGGCGCGGGCAATTAAAAGCGGTGAGCCGATAATAATCGATATCGGCGCCAGGGTCGGCGGCTACGGCAGCGACCTGAGCCGTACCTTCTGCCTGGACAGCGCCGACGACAAGTTCAAAAAGATATACGATACCGTCCTCGGCGCCCAAGAAACAGCAATGGCTATAATTAAGGAAGGGATGAGCGGCGGCGAGGCCGACCAACTGTCAAGGGCGGTCATTGAGGAGGGCGGCTATGGCCAAGCCTTCGGTCACGGCCTGGGCCACGGCGTAGGGTTAGCCCCCCACGAGCTACCGCGATTGGGGCCCAACTCGGCGGACAGGCTGGCTGAGGGCATGGTATTTACCATTGAGCCCGGCGTTTACATCGAGGGGTGGGGAGGGGTAAGGATTGAGGACATTGTTATAATGGAAAAAGGGACGTTAAGGAAAATCTCAAAAGCCAAAAAGTAAACCACACTGGAGATTACTATGATTGATAGCGGCGAACTAAAAAAGGGGATTACCATTGAGCTGGAGGGAAAGCTTTATCAGGTTATTGACTACCAGCACATCAAGATGGGGCGCGGCAGCGCCCAGGTCCGACTCAGACTCCGCGATATCCGCAGAGGCCACACCATCGAGCGTACCTTCCAGTCCAGCGAGAAGTTCACCCGGGCGCGCCTGGACTACCGCACCATGCAATACCTCTATAATGACGGCGATGCCTATTACTTCATGGACCAGGAAACCTTTGAGCAGACCCCCTTGACCACCAACCAGCTGGGCGACACCCTCAACTACCTGAAAGAGGGGATGTCGCTGGAGGTATCAAGCTACAAGGGCAAGCTGGTGGGAGTGGAACTGCCGGTTGCCGTCGAGCTTGAGGTGACCGAGACCGGCCCCGGCTTCAAAGGCGACACCGCCACCGCCGGCAATAAGCCGGCCAAGCTGGAGACCGGCATTACCATTCAGGTCCCCCTGTTTATCAATAACGGGGATGTCATTAAGGTTGATACCCGCACCGGCGAGTATCTGGAAAGGGTTAGTTAGAGAAACATTGCTGAAAGCCGACCTACACATTCACACCAAATATTCCATGGACTGCAATATGCCCTTAGAAAAGATAATAAGCCGCTGCCTAAAGCTCGGGATAAACTGCATCGCTGTCTGCGACCACGGCACCGCCGAGGGGGCGCTGAGAATGCGGGAAATAGCGCCTTTTAAGGTAATCGTGGCCGAGGAAATCCTGACCCCGTACGGCGAAATCA
>DAOUMQ010000172.1:0-4856 GCA_034410425.1 Dehalococcoidales bacterium
GGCTCATCAAAAAATCATCGTGCCCCTCGGCCGGGGAAACGTAAAAGTTCATCGTCTGCGAGGGGCGGAACTGGCCCCTGGCACGCTCCATCTCCAGCCAGAACTGCTTATACTCCTCGGAGCCGTCCCCTTTATAGAGCTTCAGCCGCCCTGAGTTAATCGCCGCCAGGAGCTTAAAGCCCAGCTCCGACTTTGCCCGAGAGGTGAAGGTGAAGGGAGAGACGCGGGAGCCGAGGGCCTTCCTCAAGAAAGAGCTAAGCGGCTGGCCGATGCCGGTGGCGTCGACAACTATGCGGCGGCAGTGCCAGACGTTTTTGAGGATATCGACCAGCCGCGGGTAAAGGTTGCTGTGCTTTTCACCGCGCCACCAGTAGTGCTCCACCAGACGCAGCAGGGGCTGCTTCTGGAGCTGGTCGCAGACGGAGAAGTCCAGCTCGCCGATGGTGACCACGGTGGCGTCCTGGCGCGGCCTGGGAGCGCTCAAACTAGCTCCATCCGCTTCTTCAGCCTCACCGGCCAGGTCGATGCCGGCGACGTAGACCTTCCCCGCCTCAGCCTGCCTTTTTCTGGAGTGCTCCCCGCTTAGCTGGGCTAATTGCTGGCGGCTTAAAAAACCCCCGCCGCCGTGGATGGGCAGGAGGCGGTACTGGGTCAAAAACAGGGGATGGGAATCGCCCAGGCGCTCTCTTTCCGCCTCGACATAGGCCAGGTAATCGGGGTTATAGCTGGCTATCTCCTGCCAGTCATAGCGGAAGTGCCGCTTGATGCCGTCCTTCCTCTCCAGCTCCAGGTTGCTCTGCTTGACCTCCTCCAGCAGGGTGGAGTCGTCCCAGGTAGTGCCGTAGTGGACGGTGGTGACGTTGGTGGTCGCCCCCATCGGCTTGAACTCCTTGGTGTACTTTTCCCGGCTGACGTCCTGAGACTCGTCTATTTCCAGCAGGATGTGGGCGGTGTTGCCTACCACGTTGGCTTGCTCGTCGGCGGAGAGGAATATCGCCCGCGCGTTGCCCAGCCTTATGATATAGCCCAGCTCGGCCTCCCAGATGCCGCTGAAGCCGGCGTCGTTCAGGCGGTCCTTGAGCCGAATCATGGAGATAACCGTCTGCGGCTTGAAGGTCGGCGAGCATTTGACCAGGTTCTGGGGCTGGGTCATATAGAGGGTCAGAAGCAATAGCTCTAGTTGCGCCGACAGCTCGTTCTTGCCCCCCTGGCGGGCCATTTCCACGGAGAAGGTGAGCCCCTGTTTGCCGAAGACGCTATTCAATATGGCCGAAGCCACCTCCCGCTGGTAGGGGCGCAGTCTATTTAGTGATGATCTGTCCGATGCCGATGCCGAGCGGGAGGGCGATTTCCTTGATGACATTCTCTATTGCCTCCTTGAGTCCCTGCCTCTGCTCCTTGCTGATGTTGTATCTGGTCTTGACCAGCCTCTCCAGGGCGTTGGTCATATGAATGATAAGGCTGATATTCTCCGGGTCGTTCTCCAGCAGAGACTTTATCTTGACCCTGAGCAGGGCAATCTCGTCGTCGATGCCTTCAACGCCGGCGGCTAGCTCAAAGTCGAGCTGTTCAGCCTCGTCCAGCACCTTAGAGTAAAAGCCCTGTTTCTTAGCTCTCGGCTTGCCCTTTGGGGTGCCTCTTTTTCTCCCTGCTTTTGTTGGCATGTGGTCTATCTCCATTCTTCAGTACCCTGGCGGTAGCCAAGACGATGGTATGGGCGGCCAGGTCCCATCGCTGAATCTCTACGGCTAGCCTTAAGAGTCTCATCGGCTTCCCCTTTCTTAGAGTATTCATAATAGCACATATGTTCTATGATGGCTATGAGTCTTTGTCACCTTTTAAGGTTTGGTCCTGCGTCCCACCCCCTCCCCGTTTTATATCTTTTCCCGCCCACCGCCCTTTAAGGAAGCCCTTCCCCCTTTTCAAAAGGGGGATTAAGGGGGATTTTAAAATACCCTTTCCCCCCATTTTAGAGTGGGTCTTGCGTCCCATCCCAACCCGCCCTACGGGGGCTAGCGGCTAATCCTTCGCTTTTGTGGGGGGAGAAGGGGGTACCACCCCGGTGGGGGGAGGTGGTAAAAGAGTGTTAGAGGCATAGCCTTTGAGGGTGGGTAGGGTGGGAAAGGAAACCTTGGCCTCTTAAATAAATTGATATTATGCTATCGCCGTTATAGAATAGGCTGGTAAAAATGAGCGTTGCCAAGCAGCTTTACCAGCTTCAGGAAGTCGACCTAGAGATCGAGTCCGCTGAGCGGGCGCTGGCCCAGGTTATCAGCCAGATAGGGGAAAGCGCCGAGGTGGCCAAGGTCCGGCAACAGCTTGAGCAGGAGCAACAGCGCCTGGAGGAACTAAAGCACCAGCAGCACGCCGCCGAATGGGAGATAGACGACGTCGTTACCAAGCTCTCTACCGCCGAGGAGACGCTCTTCAGCGGCCGGGTGAAGAACCCCAAGGAGCTGACCAATCTCCAGCATGAGGTCGATATGCTCAAAACCCAGCGCGACCATCTTGAGGAAAAGGCGCTGGGGGTAATAGAGCGGGTCGAGCAGTCTGAAGCCAGCCTGGCCGAGACAAGCAACCGCCTGGAGACCCTGACCGCTGAGTGGCAGAGCCAGCAGAAACAGCTGTCCGAGGAAAAGGAAAGGCTTAAAAGCGTACTGGCTGAGCTTGGGAGTAAGCGGCAACTGCTGGCCGGCGAGATTGAGCCGCAGGCAGTCGAGTTCTACCAGGGACTCAAAAAGGACAAGGGGACGGCGGTAGCCAGGGTAGAGCAGGGGATATGCCGTGGCTGCCGTATATCTTTGCCCACCACCGAGCTGCAACAGGCGAGAGGCGGCAACCTGGTGCAGTGCAGTAGCTTCGGGCGCATCCTCTTCCTGGCCTGAGGCGCTAAAAATATGAATCCGAAAAGGGTGGTAATCTACAGCGATGGCGCCTCGGCGGGCAACCCGGGGCCGGCGGCGATAGGCGCCGTCCTCAAAGACGGGCAGGGCAAGCTTCTGGCCCGCATCTCCCAGAGCATCGGGGAAGCCACCAACAATCAGGCGGAATACCGGGCAATCATTGCCGCCTTGGAGAAAGCCATCGGGCTGGGCGCCGAGGAAGTTGACATAAAGTCCGACTCGGAGCTGGTGGTAAGGCAGATTAGCGGCCGCTACCGGGTAAAGAAAGCCACATTAAGGCCGCTCTATCAAAGGGTGGTCCAGCTCACCGGCTCTCTGAGAGCTTTCAGCATAAGCCACGTTCCCCGCCAGCAGAACAGAGAGGCCGATAGACTGGCCAACAAGGCTTTAAAGACCCCCTGACCTTTTAAAAGGAGAACCGAGATGAGCTTTGAACGGATGCTGGATAAAGAGCGCCTGCCGACAGGAAAGGATATTATTGATTATCTAGGCAGAGATGCCGCCCAGGCCTGGGGCGATATAGTATCCTTTATCGAAGATAACTACAATTTCACGCCCGAGGCCGTTTTCGGCGGCAAGAAATACGGCTGGGCAGTCCGCTACCGTAGGAGCGGAAAGTCGTTGTGCACCCTTCACCCGGAAAAGGGCGCCTTCACGGTGTTAATAGTGCTGGGGGGCAGAGAGACCGAGCAGACGCTGTCCGATTTAGCTAATTTCAGCCCCGGCGTCGCCGAGCTGATAAGCAGTGCCAGGCAGTACCATGACGGGCGCTGGCTGTGGCTGCGGGTATTGAGCAAAGATGACACCGCCGACATAAAGCGCTTATTGCAAATCAAGAAGAAACCGCAGAAGAAGCAAGGATAGCCCCTTTCCTTGTTGACTAATAAAACCCCTCATACTACACTATAGATAGGTCAAGTAAACCGGGTGACCGCCCCCCTTCCTTGAAGAGGGGAGGAAAGTCCGAGCTCCGCCGGGCAGGGTGCTGGGTAACGCCCAGGAGGGGTGACCCTACGGAAAGTGCCACAGAAACATACCGCCCGCAAGGGCAAGGGTGAAATGGTGAGGTAAGAGCTCACCAGCGGCTGGGCGACCAGTCGGCTGGGCAAACCCCATCCGGAGCAAGACCAAATAGGGGGACATAGGGACGCTCGGCCTGTCCCTGGGTTGGTCGCTTGACCCTGGTGGTAACATCAGGGCTAGATAGATGGTCACCGTCCTTCAAGCAAGGATACAGAACTCGGCTTACAGGTTTACTTGGCCTTTTTCAAAAGATTTTTTGCTTCCAGCTTGGGGCTGAGAAAAGGGAAGCAACCGAAGGTTTTTATCCGTCATCAGGGCTAAAAATATAATGCCAACAGCCCTCAGTGAGCTTGTCAGCCAGGCCGGTTACTCATATAGTGGGATGTTAGCGGGCCAGTTTTTAATGACAAGCAGTATGGAATCAGTCAATCCGGTAGTTCGTGATTTTATCCTCTTCTGCGTTCAGCGGCAGGGGAAAGAATGGCCAGCCCTCTATGACGAGATGTGCCGGGTGGCCGGGCGTCGGCTCTTCCGCGGGCTGGGCTATGCCGATCTAAAGAAGCTGGGGCTGTCCTTCAGCCTCACCAGCCTGGAGGATACCATCCGGATGGTGGACGCCGTCGCCGCTACGGTGTAGCCCTACCGCTTTTTGCCTTTCTTTTTTATCCCCTCTTTGATAAGATAGCCTCGCTTGGACCTATTTGTTTTAGAAGCGCTTTTAAGGGAGAGTGACTGCGATGTCAAAAAAGATAAAAATCTTCGGATTAAGCCTGTTACTGGCGGCTATCGTCGTCCTGTCTTTCGGTGCCGGCTGTTTTATAAGCGCCACCAACTCCGCGGAGACCGACCTGGGCATCGTCGAGCAGGCCTGGGAGCTGATTCTCCAGGACTACGTTGAGAAGGACGCGATAGACATTGGCGCCCTGGCTC
>DAOUMQ010000173.1:0-1900 GCA_034410425.1 Dehalococcoidales bacterium
AGATAAGCGCCGCCTTTAATGAAATCTACCCCGATGTCGAGATATTAGCTGAGGCCACCGGCAGCGCCACAACCATACGCAAGGTTACCGAACTGGGGAAAGAGTGCGGCGTTATCGGCTCTGCCGACTATACCCTCATCCCCGAGCTGATGTACCCTGATTATGCCGATTGGTACATAATCTTCGCTTCCAACCAGATGTGCCTCACCTATACTGATAGCTCAGCCTATGCCGACGAAATAAACAGCGATAACTGGTATGAAATCCTGCAAAGGGAGGGTGTTACCTATGGCCGCAGTGACCCCGACCAAGACCCTTGCGGCTACCGCACGCTTATGGTCTGGCAACTGGCAGAGATACACTATGATGCCACCGGGCTTTATGATATCCTGTTCGAAGCTGACGGTGACTTGATGAGGCCTAAATCGGTTGACCTTATCGCCCTACTTGAATCCGGGGACCTGGACTATGCTTTTGAGTATACGTCCGTAGCTGCCCAGCATGGTCTGAACTACGTCTCACTGCCTCCTGAAATCAACTTGGCTGACGTCAGTTTCAGTGATTTCTATGCCCAGGCAGAGGTTGAAATTGCCGGCGCTGAGCCTGGCGAGACAATAACTATGATAGGCTCAGCAATTGTCTACGGGGTTACTATACCCAGTAATTTCCCGCGAATGGAGCTGGCAATCGCTTGGGTTGAATTCTTGCTCAGCCCTGAGGGTGTGGCGATCATGGAAGCCAACGGGCAGCCACCTATAGTTCCGGCTGTCACTGATAACATTGACAACGTGCCAGAAGAGCTTAGAGAGTATGTGGTGGAACAGACAGATTGAACTAACAATGGTGTGGTGAACTTAGGATATTGGTTCGGCTGCCATCAACCAAACTGAGCTGGGCAAGCTACTGGCTACCCAGCTCAGTTGACAATAATTAGCATAATTCCCAAGGCTTATGAGGTATGGGGACTAAAACCATCTTTTAAGGCGTAGAGAAGGCCGTTTTGGCTTTGAACTGGCAGCGGAGGGATTCGAACCCACGACCAAAGGCTTATGAGTCCTCTGCTCTACCACTGAGCTACGCTGCCGTAGGCAGAATATAGCACGCCCGGCTCTTTAGTGTCAATTCCACCTCTTGGTTACGACGACCAAGAGTTAAAACAGGGAAATAGCAAAAATCGTTATCTTGACGCTGGTATAAGCCCTCTGTTAAAATCCACTAAGGTTTCACCCCCTCTTTTTAACCGACCATTAGTTTTCAAAAGTCAGAGAAGGGAGGTCTATTATGGCTCTTGATTATAAAAAGGAAGGTAAGATTGCCATCTTCACCATCAATCGCCCCGAGGCAATGAATGCCTTAAACGTGGAGACGGTGCGGGAACTGCTGGAGGCAATGGTGGACTTCAGGGACGACCCCAAGCTCTGGGTTGGCATCGTTACCGGGGCTGGCGAAAAGGCTTTCTGCGGCGGGGCCGATATCAAAGACACCCTGCCCTTCATGAAGGAGCACCGCCGCGACCCCTGGTCCATGCCAGCGAGCATAATGCGCGGACTGGAGCTCTGGAAGCCGCTCATTGCCGCCATCAACGGCATGGCCCTGGGCGGGGGGCTGGAGCTAGCCCTGGCCTGCGATATAAGGATAGCCGCCGATAACGCCCGTCTGGGCACGCCCGAGGTGAACCTGGGCATGATTCCGGGGTGGGGTGGCACTCAGCGCCTGCCCCGGGTTATCTCCAAATGCAAGGCGGCCGAGATACTGCTCATGGGCAAACCGGTAGACGCTGAAGAAGCCTACCGCATCGGGCTGGTTAATAAGGTTGTGCCCCAGGCAGAGGTTATGACTACGGCTAAAGAGTGGGCCGAGGCTATCTGCCAGGCGGGGCCGCTGGCGGTCAGGGCGGCTA
>DAOUMQ010000174.1:0-1681 GCA_034410425.1 Dehalococcoidales bacterium
ATAGACAGAGCCACCGGTACAATTGCCCAGGATGGCGCTGATTTGAGGTATTGCCCCCGAACAACGGGTATTAATAAGAAATACCACGCCGGCATGTTTCTCGTCACTTACCCGGTAGGGATCATCGCTCCCGGCCAGCTCTGGTCTTATCGCCCTGGCTCCCGGGGAATCATGCAGACCGATAAGCGGCACACCCATATCCAGGGCCATCTCGTGTATTTTATATAACTTCCGGCCGTGGATATAGCCCATGGAGCCGCCAAATACGGTAGCATCATGGGCGAACAAGCAAACCACCCGCCCGTCTATTGTTCCATGCCCAATGACAATACCGTCCCCTGAGGCACCAACCTTGTGTTTAACCAGCATGTTAAACTCATTAAAGCTACCGGGGTCGAGGAGCTGGTCTATGCGCTCACGCGCGGTCAGTTTGCCCTTTTCATGCTCCCTGGCTATTTTGTCTTTACCACCCCCCAGGGCGGCTTTCGCCTTGGTTTCCCGAAGCTTTCTGATATGCTCTTCCATCTCCATCCTCCCCAAATCAGAATTTTTATACCGAGGAGTTACTTGGCTAGAAAATATCTTCTTTTCTGACCCTCGGCGGGAACCACCGGTAGTACTCTGGTGGATTGGCCTTCTTTAGCCCTTGGTAGGTTGCCTTAGCTAGCTGAACTATTCCGCGTTTCCGGTACAGCTTAACCAGCCTTTTCTCTTCCAGAGACACCAGTACCCGCTCTAATTCTTCATCCTTCACATCAAACTGCTCTTTCAGGTCATCCAGGCTCATGTATATACCGGGGTTGACCCGGTAATCTTCGGCGAGTGCCTTGAGCAGTCTATTTTCATCAATCTGAGTCTGCTTTGTTGGCGCCGCCGCCGTTGGCAGGGGTACCCCCAACTCCTCATGTATGACCCGGCGTGGCATTTTTAACTCTTCGGCCATCTCTCTTAGCCCCCTCCGGTAGATCAGCAGCTTCATGGCCTCGCTGGTGCCCCCGGCGACTTGCGCCGTTTTTGCCTCCCTCATTATTCTATCCGGAGGGTAGAATTTGGTGACGCCGTCTCCTCCCATAACCTGAACAGCTTCCACGCTGGAGCGCATGAGCATATCAGCGCTGTAGAGCTTGCAAATAGAGGCTTCTACCGCTGACGTTTGACCTAAATCTAAAAGGTAGGCCGCATAGTAGGTAGATAGTCTGGCCAGTTTCAGTTCGGTGAGCATGTCGGCGACTTTAAACTGGTTGGTTAGGAGATTAATCGTCGGCTGGCCAAATTGGATACGCCTCCGCCCATATGATACCACGCTCTTAACCAACTCCCGAAAACCGCCCACCGCCAGTGACCTAAAACGGGCGGCTATTCCCCTATTCATCCGGTTCTCACCATTACGGTACTTCCCGGATTTCAAAGGTTAAACAGGGCGACGACCCTGCTCAGCCTATCCCGAAGCGTCAGATCGGAAGCTTGCGTTGCCGCGCGTACCTCCATAGTACCGGAATTTTGACCGGTTTCCCTTTCGACAAGCTCGGTTAAGGCTTATCTTAGGACCGACTTACCCCCGGCTGACGACGCATTGCCGGGGAACCCTTGCCCTTTCGACGGAGGGGATTCTCACCCCTCTAACGCTGTTACTGCCGCCGGGATCTACACTTGAGGCTGGTCCACTGGATTTCACAACCCA
>DAOUMQ010000175.1:0-3702 GCA_034410425.1 Dehalococcoidales bacterium
GCTGAACCACCTGTTCCCAGAAGATCCTGACCACGGGCCTGGAAGTAGGCAGCCGCGAAAGCTTCAACGCCAGCCCTGAACTGGTGAACCGCCCATCGCCGATGAAAGCCGTATAGCGGTTATCGTGGTCAACCCGAGGTAGATGGGTGAGCAAGTTGTGGATGTACCGGTTGATGCCCGCCACCCGATAGGTCTCATCCAGGGACAGAAGGTGGGCGTTCAGGCCGATGTGCATCTCTTCTCACGGTAGTAGCGTCGTCGTTGCTCATCCAAGCCCTCCAGTAGATTTTCCACGCTCAACCCGGCCTCCTGACTACTCGATGGTTTATTTGCTTGAAGTTTTCGTTCATATACTTACTGGCCAGCTTGAATATGAATTCGTTGCGCTGATGATAGGCGTTAGTGCGAATAGTCCGCTTCCTGATGACTTTCTGAGTCAGACTGCCACGCTCGATATTAAGGGCGTCTCCGGAGAGCTCCTTCTCGATGCCTCCCCAGGCGGCCCGGGGCGTCTCGGAGATATCGTGGAGGGCGCGGTAGAGCACATCGATGTAATCGACGTGGAGCCGGACTCCGCCGCCTTCCAATAGGTCCAGAAGATAAGCTTTAGCGTCCTCCGGTATCGTCCACAGGGCGCCGGGCTGGACCTTGATATCCTCGGACGATGCAACATTCTCGAGGACGGCGATAGGATTGCCCGACAGCTCCAGGATGCGGGATAGCTGGCTGAGGGCTCTATTCAGCTCCCGCTGCGGCTGGATAAGCGATGGGATATCGGACGTTCCCCAGAACTTCTTGGGCTCTCTGAGATTGGGGAAAATGATAAACGGGATAAAGCCGTAAGGGTTGGGCTTGGACTCGATAAGATCGGTGTCGAGATAAAGCTCGAAGTCCTTAGCGGTCCAGACTTCGGTTATGGTGGCGGTCTTCTTCTCGATGGCCCCGTCATAGAGAAGCAGGACCTCGTCCTGGATGAGCGTGTATCTCGAAGCTACTCTCCACACCCTGGCAGTATCATCTCCGAGCCACCAGGCATAAATGCCCGACACGTCGGGAGCGGTGATGCGGATACGCCTCTCGCCGGTATCCCATATCACCTTATAGCAGCCGTCGCCCAGGACGGCGGCATCGATCTCGGTCTCGTAATCAAGCTGCTGCAGGTTGTTTTCCTCATATACCCGATGGAGGATCTGCTCGGCGCTGCGGGCCCTGGCCTTCAGCTCGTCAGTACCTTCCTCGGGGTAGCAAGCGAAGTTAAGCCCCTGCATCAAGAAGCTAGTGACCTTGTCAATAGGGACCTTGGCATAGTTGAACACGAGCTGCCGATGGCGTGACGTGGTTGGCCACTGGCTGCCGTTGTAGAAATCGAGGTTAGTGCGATAGGTCGCTAAACGGGTGGTATCCATCCGGTTCAAAGAAGCTGGGGTGAATTCAGTCATCTCTCACGCCTCCTTTGGCTGCCCTGGGGCTGAAATCCCTAGCGCCCTCGGCTGCCAGGGCCAGGCTCATCAAGAAATCATCGTGCCCGTCCGAGGGGTCGACGTAGAAGTTCATGGTCTGATTGGGCCGGTACTGCGATCGGGCTCTTTCGAGCTGGAGCATAGTCTCCTGATACGCCTGCGAGCCGTCCTTCTTATAGAGCCTCAACCGGCCACTGTTGACGAAAGACAATAGTTCAAATCCCATGTCGCTCTTGCTCTTTTGAGTGAAGGTGAAAGGTACTACCCGGGAGCCGAGTTCCTTTCTCAAAAAACTGGCCACGGGCTGCCCGATTCCGGTGGCGTCAACCAATACCCTCTGACATTTCCACTTCTTAAGAGTATCTACCATCAGGGGATAAAGCTGGCTATGCGGCGTACCTGTCCAGTGATAATGCTCGACAACCTTCAGGACCGGCTCGGCCAGGGTGGAGATGGCACGCTGGATAGTGGCCACTTCCGCAATGGTGATAACAGTCGAGTCCAGCTTCTGCCGGCTGGCGATAAGGGCTTCCTCTTTCGTCTCCTCTCTCTCCCCGGCCAGGTCTATGCCAGCGATATAGGCTCTGCCGTCCTCTGGCTCTTTCAGCCTGGCATGGCTGCCGAGCATGCCCACGATCTGTTGCCGGGTTAAAAATCCTCCCCCTCCCTTAATGGGCAAGAGAAGGTACTGGGTACGGAAAAGGGGATGATCAACCCCCAACCTAGCTCTCTCCCCCTCTACATAAGCTTTATAGGCGGGGTTATGCCTGGCCACTTCCTGCCAGTCGTAGCGGAAATGGCGTTTGATGCCGTCCTTCCGCTCGAACTCAAGGTTGAGCTGCTTAACCTCCTCAAGCAAGGTAGAGTCGTCCCATGTCGTGCCATAGTGGACCGTAGTAACATTGGTGGAGCTCCCCATGGGGCGAAACTCCTTGGTGTACTTCTCCTTGCTGACATCCTGAGACTCATCTATCTCTAAAAGGATATCGGCGGTGTGGCCAACGACGGAGGCATGTTCCTCCGCCGAAAGGAAAATCACCCGGGCGGTCCCGAGGCAAACGATATATCCCATCTCCGTTCGGTAAATACCCTCGTAGCCGAACTCATCCAGTCTCTCCTTCAATCGGCCTATACTGACGACGGTCTGCGGTTTGAAAGTCGGCGAGCACTTGACCAGGTTGCCCCCCCTGGACATGAACAGTGTTAAGAGAAGCACTTCCAAGTGAGCTGACAGCTCGTTCTTTCCTCCCTGCCTGGCAATCTCCACCGACAAAGTAAGGCCTTTGCTGCCCTGGATACTGTCCAGGACCGCCTTAGCTACCTCTTGCTGGTACGGCCTGAGTTTCATTTCCTGAGAACTCCTGCTCCTATGCCTATGCCCAGGGGCACGGCCACCTCGGTCAAAACCTTATGGATAGCCTCCTTCAATGACTTCTTTTGCTCCTTGGATATCTGGTACCGGGTCCTGATCAGGCGGGCGATGGTATTGGCTGCCTCGAGATGAAGATCGATACGGTCGGGCGAGCTTTCAACGAGCTCCCTGAGCTTTATCCGTAGTAAGGCGATCTCCTGGTCGACGCCATCCACATAGACGGCTTCTTCCATCTCGAGCTGCTCTGCCTCAGTCAGATCCCGACTATAAAAGCCATGCTTACGGGCGTTTTGATTCCCTGGGGGGGCTCCCTTTTTTGCCATTCTTCTGACTCTCCTGTACTTTTACCTTCACCATGCCGTAGACAATCGCGTGGGCGGCGAGAGTGAAGTCTTGATTTGCTAGAGCTACATGTAGTATCTTTAATTTGGCACTCATAACTGAACCTCGCTTTCGGAGTCCGTGGACTCAACGGCTCGCTCCTCCTGGACGTACAGGTCCATGGAGGCCTGGGGGGAGCCGATTATCGCCAGTAAGGGAGCTCCCTGGCGCTGCAGATTAAGAATGCGGGCGAGCATTCCAGGGTGAATCTTGGTGCTGAACTGGATAGTAGTCACCTGGCCCTGATCATCGAATTTCGTCCTTGTTGACAGGCCGGTGATGTCGGGTAGCAGAATCTCAATCTTCTTTGTCGGCACTCTCACCTCCTTTTGCTATGTCTCGATTGAACTTCTCCTTGACCGCCTGGGATATCCAGGTCCCGATAGGAACGCCAGCCACTGTCGCTCCGGCCCTGGCCAGGCGCCGAGCCTTCGGGTCGAAGTTCCTGATGTGGTAGCCTTTTTCCTTCTTCGGTTTAACGTCTAACAA
>DAOUMQ010000176.1:0-2299 GCA_034410425.1 Dehalococcoidales bacterium
GCAAATCAAGATAACTATACTTAAAAAAATAGGCTGGGTCAATCAGAATTTGTTGATTTTCGGCAAGGAGCAGTCTCTCTCCTCAAGGCGCGCCATTTTAGCTGGCCGCCACGATAGCCGTGTCCACCGCCGGCATCCGCTCCTTCTGCATCTCTAAGAAATCGCGGTACTGCTCATCCATATTGCGGATATTTATCTCGTGCAGGGTTCCCAGAGGGATAACGAAGCTCATAATATCGCCGGGGTCTAGGGTATGAATATGGACCCTGACCGCCGATTCATCGCCGACCACAATCACCGATTGCCCCCGCTTTTCCAGCCTCTTCCTAAGTTTATCGGGCTCAAGTCCCTCCCCCTGAATGACGAAGTTAGTGCAATAGCCGTAGGGAACCTCATCGGCGGCGGTCATCTGGGGTACTTTGGCCGTCAGGGGCACGCTGCTGGCTATCATCCAGGGACGGCGCAGCTTCAACTGCTCCACCTCGCCCTTAAGGTAGTGGAGAGAGCCCTCCAGGATGGTATAGAGACCCTGCCCGCCGGCATCCACCACCCCCGCCTCCATCAATACCGGCAGCAGGGTGGGCGTCTTAGCCACCGACTCCTTGGCGGCTTCGGTAGCAGCCTCCACCACCGATATCACGTCATCGCCGCCCTTAGCCACGTGCTCCTTGGCGGCAACCGCTGCCTCCCTGACCACGGTAAGGATAGTCCCCTCCACGGGATTGCTTAAACCCTTGTAAGCCACCTCCGAAGCCTTGCCCAAGGCATCGGCCAGCTCGGCGCCGTTAACCGATTCCTTATCGTCCAGGCCCTGGGCCAGGCCGCTCCAAATCTGAGACAGGATTACCCCGCTATTGCCCCGCGCCCCCACCAGCGCCCCTTTAGCCATAGCCTGGGCCACGCCCGCAGCGCTGTTATTGGGAGCACGATAGGCCTCCTCCACCGTGGAACGCATGGTGAGCAACATATTGGTGCCGGTATCTCCGTCAGGCACCGGAAAGACGTTCAGGGCATCGATATCGGCGGCGCTCTTCTCCAACCAGGTGGTAGCGGCGGCAATCATTTCTTTTAGGTCCCGCCCGGTAATTGAACTGGTTTTCGCCATCTTCAAAGACCGTCCTTGCCAGAATCGCCTGGCTATGCTAACATTATGAACGGAATTCTACCCTAAAATTGTCCGTTAGTCAAAGGAGAAGAGCTCTTGAAGTGCGATCTATGTGGCAAAACGCCCCAATTCGGCCATAATATAAGCCACTCTAAACGCCATACCAATCGTAATTGGGTGCCCAACATTCACCCGGTTACCCTGATTATCGATGGCAAGCCCAAAAAGATGAACCTGTGCACCCGGTGCCTGCGCAGTCAGCACAAGCTGGCTAAAACAGGCTAGCCCTTAATTCCTTGAGGGCTTTCTCTACCGTCTGCCCGGAAGCAAAGACGGCTGCCCCCGCCACCAGCACCCTGGCCCCCGCCTTTACCGCTTTTGGTGCCGTCTGAGTGTTGATGCCGCCGTCCACCTCCAGCTCGGCCGCCAGGTCTTTTTCGTCCAATTCAGCCCTTAATTTAGCTATCTTATCCAGCGTGGACTCGATAAAGGGCTGCCCGCCGTAGCCGGGATTGACCGTCATCACCAGGACTAAGTCCAGGGCGGGCAGGACTTCAATGATAGCGCTTAAAGGCGTCTCCGGGTTTAGCGATACCCCCACCTTAACCCCCAGCCCCTTAATCTCCTCAACTATCTGCTGGAGCCCGGGGCAGGCCTCAACATGGACGGTGATAATATCGGCGCCGGCATCGGCAAACTGAGCGATTTGTTTCTCCGGTGTTTCAATCATGAGGTGAACGTCTAAGGGTAAATCAGTCCACTGGCGGAGGGCGGCCACCACCGGGGCGCCGATGGTTATCGGGGGCACGAACTGCCCGTCCATAACATCGACGTGGATATAGTCAGCGCCGGCCTTAGCCGCTTTAGTTACCTGCTCGCCGAGGCAGGCGAAATCGGCGGAGAGGATAGACGGGGCCAGCTTCACCCGGGGCTTAGCTTCCACTCTCGGCATCTCCCAGCGCTTTCCTGGCCGCCGCCAGCGCTTTCTCCACCCGTCCGGGGGCGGTGCCCCCAATGACGTCACGGGCGGCAATAGACGATTCCAGGGTAATTGAGGCTGCTTGACCATCTCGAGGTGCATCAGGATATTCCAGATTGCACTGACACCGTACTCGATGTTCTTCTCGTTCACGACGTAGGACTCACCCAGTTCGAGGGTGAGTGCGGGAATATTGTGCTGGAGCAGGCTGTAGG
>DAOUMQ010000177.1:0-3712 GCA_034410425.1 Dehalococcoidales bacterium
CGAATCGGGGTCTTTTAAAAAGAGCTTATAAGCCTCATCAGGGGTTATATCCACCCAGTCCCGGTAGAGCTTCCCCCCGAAGGAGATGGGGATGGGCGCCACCGTAATCCCGTACTGCTTGGCATGCTCCCTGGTGAGGCAGGCTATACTATCAGCAATTATGGCTACTTTTTTAGCCATGAAACCTCATTAAAGTCTGGGTAATTACTAGTCGCCGGCGTAAAAGGAGAGCCCGATTACCCCCGGTCCGCAGTGGACCCCGGCAACCGGAGTCCAGTCATTGATGTAAACCTCGGCGCAATCGAACGTAGATGATACCTGTTCTTTAAGCCACTGCGCCTCCTCAAGCACATTGGCGTGGTCTACACTGACGTGCACCTGCTTCTTCCCGCCGACTCTCTCCTGCATAATCCCCAGCAGTCGCCTCAGTGCCTTGGGCCGGCTCCTGACCCGTTCCAGCGGTTCAATAGCCCCGACGGAGACAGGCACCTCCATTATAGGCTTGATGCTGAGCATGGTGCCCGCCCAGTGGGCGGCCTTACCGATGCGCCCCCCTTTGGCCAGGTACTTGAGGGTCTCTAAGGTCAGTATCAAGGTGACCCGCTTCTGCACATCCTTGGCCGCCTCGACAACCTCAGGTAGGGACTTGCCCTCAGCAGCGGCACGGGCGGCAGCTAAAACGATGAAACCATAAGCCCCCATCGCCGTCCGCGAGTCAATAATCTCTATGGGTAGTTGCTTCACGCTCTTCCTGGCTGTCATCGCCGCCTGGAATCCCATCTGGCTAAACCCCGCGGTCACCAGGATGCAGGCTAAAGCGTCTTTACCCCGGGCGGCATTCTGGTAAGCATCAATAAAATCCTGGGGTGAAGGGGCTGAGGTAGTAGGCAGCTCCTTGGCTCGACCCAGCATGACGTAGAAGTCATGGGGAACCAGGTTGACGCCGTCGCGGTATACCTTATCGCCAAAGTTAATAACCTCCGGCACCAGCTCAATCTTATACTTCTCCACCAGCTCCTTGGGCAGACTGACCGAGCTATCAGCCACTATCCCGATTTTAGCCATAGCCAGGCACCTCCTAAACTAGTTGGAATAAAAGGCGACCGCCAGCGTTCCCTTGCCAGTGGCGTAACCCATCACCGGTGAGAAGTTGGTAAGCCAGAGCTCAACGCAGTTAAACCGGGAGGCTATCTCCTCGGTGAGCTTCTTGCCCGCCTCAGGCTCATTGGCATGCGCCACGGCTACATGCACCGGCTTCGAGCCTACCTCTCTCTTCATCATGTTTAGGGCGCGTCTCATGCCCGACTCCTGGCTCCTGGTCAAGCCAATTAAGCGCACTATGCCCCCCGAGATGCCAAACAACGGCTTGATGCGGAGAAAAGAGCCTACCTGCGCGGTAAACTTGGGGATGCGCCCGGTCCGATAGACATGGCGGATGGTCTCCATAAGACCGATAACCCTGACCTTGCTCTTCACCGCCCTGGCTATCTTGATAACCTCAAGCAAACTCTTGCCCAGGGCTGCCGCCTGGGCGGCCGCCGAAACAATCAGCCCCTCACCCACGGCGGCGGTGCCAGTGTCAAAGACCTTAATAGTCCTCCGCGGCGATTCCCTCTCCGCTTCTTTCTTGGCCAAGTGGGCCATGTTGTAGAGGGTGCTCAAGCGGGAAGAAAGGGTGAAACAGAGTATACTGTCGGCGCGGGTTCCCGCCTGGCGAAAAGCTTCAAGATACTCAATTATGGAAGCCGGCGAAGAGGCAAAGTGGCCCGGTGTTTCCTCAAGCAGGCGGTAGGCTTCTTCGGCGGTTATGTCAAGCCCATCCCGGTATATCCGGCCGTTAAAATGGATATTGACCGGCACCACCCGCAACTGGTACTGCCCCACTAATTCAGGGGGCAGGCAGGCGATACTATCAGTGATAATGGCTACCTTTGGCTTCATAGTCCCGCTCTTTACCCGGTATGCCTTAGCAATCGTTCCACCAACGCCGGGCTTAGCAGCATAATCAGCATTACTATGATTAACATCAAAAGGGCGGGTATACTAAGTCTACCGTCAGCATAAAAGGCGACCAGGGTTAAGGTTATCAGCCCCGATAGAACCAGGAGCGATACCTTTAACCAGCGCTTCCTCAAACGAATAAAGGCGACTACCGTTATGGCTAAAGCGAGGAAGCTTAATCCAATCCAGGGGCCGAAATCGTGGAGGCGCTGCAGCCAATAATCGGGGAGCTTAGCCCCCGGTTCGACGGCCAGGAACCAGCCGATGATAACCGGTAGCGGCAACAGCATCAGCGAGCTATATAGCCAGTCCCTCTTGATGGTCCTGGTCGTGATGGCGCATACCAGCAGCAACGCCATCGGGATGTAGATGAGGATTGCCAGCCAGGACCAGCCCGCAGGCAGGTAAAGCAAGAGCAGGCCGGCGGATACCACCGGCAGTAGAGAGTAGCCCAACCAGGGGAAAAGCCAGGCCGGCTTACCCCGCCACCAGCCGTAGACGACCACAGCGAGCACCAGCACCAGCATACCTAATAGCCAGATAATACCCCGCCACCAGTTGAGGGCAAACAATAGGCCGAAGAGCAGGTGGGGCATGGCGGCAAACAGCGCCTGAGTCCAGCTTCCCTGGCTATGAGTCTCGTATATCTGGCGGGCTACCATCTTGGCCGAGCCTAAAAGGCTCAAACAGGTGCTGGTCGCCTCCTCATCCGATAGCCCGGACTGCTTCAGCTCCTGTAGCTCGTCCTCAATATGCGTCTCCAGCTCCTGGATAACCTCGCGCTCCAGGGAGCTATCGAGCTTGAGATTCGCCCGCACAATATCCAGATAATGACTCAAGGCAGCTGTCACTCAACCCACCCCTTTATCAGCCGATACCGGCTGAATAATCAGGTTCATCGCCTTCAAGAAATCAAGCCACTGGCTCCTCTTGGTCTCCAGGCCGTGGAGCCCTTTTTCGGTGATCTGATAATACCGCCTCTGCCGACCGCTGGGCAATGTCTGCCACTTACCCAGAATTAAGCCCGCCCTCTCCAGCCGGTGCAGGGCCGGATAAAGGGTGCCCTCTTTAAATCTAAAGTAGCCCTGGCTCCTCTTCTCCAGCTCCTTAATAATCTGGTAGCCGTACATCGGCTGCTGGTCTATCAAGCAAAGAATCAAGGAATCAAAACTGCCTTTGATTAGCTCACGCCTCTGTGACATTCAAATCACCTCGTTTAAACACCTAGTATCACTATGTATTATACTATAATAATACAGACTTCGGCTCTTTGCAATACGTTAGAAACACTAATTTTAAAAAATAAAAGCCGGGACAGCCGGAAATTCTTGGTTAATCTATATACATAGTTAATCTAGGTATAATATAGCATACAATGCCGCCCTTGGCAATAGATTCCCGGAAAATTAAGGGGCTTTTACTTAAGGGGAGAACCGGCCCAAGATTAAGCTGCCATTGGTGCTGCCGAAGCCGAAGGAGTTGGAGAGGGCTATTTTCACCTCGGCCCTTCTGGCTAGGCTTCGGACTTCCTTAGGATCTTCAACATCTCGTCCTTGACTCTGTACTTATAAGGGGTCTTCGCAGTGTCCCGTTCTAAGTAGCCTTCCTCGTAAAGTTTCTTGACAAGACGGGCGCTGTGCTCTCTTGTCAACTTGGTCAGGTTTCTGATTTCGGGAGCGGTTATCTCGTGTTCCGCAGCGATGAATTCCAG
>DAOUMQ010000178.1:0-3634 GCA_034410425.1 Dehalococcoidales bacterium
CCTAAAGCAGACCCGTGCCTCCAAGGCGATGCAGGAGCTCCAGCCCAGGCTGGCCGAGCTTCAGAAGAAGCATGCCAAGGACAAGCAAAAGCTGGCCCAGGAGCAGATGCGGCTCTATAAGGAGTCCGGAGTAAACCCGGCCGGTTGCCTTTTGCCCCTGCTAATCCAGATGCCTATCTGGATAGCCCTCTTCCAGTCGATAATGCGGGTGCTGGCGGTAATCCCGGAGAACCTGGTGGGGCTGTCTCCCTATCTCTATTCCTGGCCGTCGGTATATACGGCGCTGCCGCTTAATAATCACTTCCTCTGGTTGAACTTAGCCAGCGGTGACATGTTCTTAGCCCTGCTGGTCGGCGGTACGACCTGGGTACAGCAAAAGATGGTAATGACCCCCGCTGTCGACCCGGCTCAGAAGACGCAGAGCAGCCTGATGTTGTGGATGATGCCCATCCTGTTCGCCTTCCTCACCCTGTCCTTCCCCAGCGGGCTGGCCCTTTATTGGATAACCTCGAATATTTTCCGCATCGGCGCCCAGTATTTCGTCGGCGGGTGGGGAGGTCTGGTTAAGACGGAGCCCAAAAAGCCAGCGGGCAGGGATAGCAAGTATAAGGAGCGCATCGCCGAGGTAGAGAAGCCAGCCCAAGAAACTGATATCGTTGTGCCTGGTTCGGCACAGGAAGAAGGTTTAAGCGATGAAGAGTCTGGAGGTAAGCGGCCGGACCGTGGAGGAGGCTACCCAAAAAGCATTAGAGCAGTTAAACGTCAGCCGCGAAGAGGTAGAGGTCACCGTCGTAAAGGAGGGTAAGCACGGCATCCTGGGTCTGGGGGCTGAGGAGGCTACGGTAAGGGTGCAGCTTTTGACCAGGGTCCCCGACAAGATGGATGAGACGGCCAGGGGAGTCCTGGAGACCCTCTTGACGCGGATGGGGATAGACGCCTCGGTGGAGGCTGAGACCAAACCGGCGGTTGAGGGGGGCGGGGGGGCTTCCGAGGTGGTCACCCTTGATGTTAGCGGCGATGACCTCGGCATCCTCATCGGGCGGCGGGGGCAGACCCTCTCTTCCCTGCAGTATATCGTCCGACTCATCGTAGCTCATGAGACCAAGGCGCGGGTGCCGGTCGTTATCGATGTGGAGGGGTACAAAAAGCGCCGCTATGAAGCCCTGCAGGCTTTAGCCCACCGCATGGCCGAGCAGGTGAAGGCGAGGGGAAGACCATTTACCCTGGAGCCGATGATGGCTTACGAGAGGCGTATTATCCACCTGGCTTTAGCCGATGACCCCGATGTTATCACCGAGAGCGTCGGCGAGAGCCAGGCCCGTAAGGTGGTCATCATGCCCAGGGAGAAATAAGGCGAGGGAAAGGGGGAGAGCAGTGGCCAAGAAAGAGGCGTCCAAGACCGACTGGGCGGGGCTTACCCGGGAGATGGAGCGCTTGCTCCGCCTGAAATCAGGCCCCATTGCCTACAAGAGACTGGAGAAGGCGGCGGAGCTGGATAATATGCCAGAGGTGATGCCCCTTGGCCGCCGGGCTTCTTTTTGCCAGGTGCCGGCCATGGTGCGCACCATGGGCCTGACCATAGGGGCCACCAGAGAAAACTTCGGTGAGCGCTGTGCCCGCATCAATGGCCTGGCGCCGAGTACCGAAAAACAGGTCGCCTGGGAGGTGGAGTCCTTCGCCAATACCTGGTTCGCCAACGTGGAGGAAGCCAGAAAGCAAATGGCGGCCTATCCCTTAGTCCCGCCCGGAGAAGCCATCGTGCTCGCCCCGCTGGCGGCCGGCAAGTTCGAGCCCGATGTTATCTTAATCTACGCTAACCCGGCGCAGATGATGCTGTTGATGAACGGGCTCCAGTTCAAAGACTATGAGCGCTTCCAGTTTTTCTTCATCGGCGAAGGCTCCTGTGCCGACGGCCTGGCCCAGTGTTATACCACCGGCAAGCCCGCCCTGGCTATTCCCTGCCTGGGAGAGAGGTCTTTCGGCGCCGTTGGCGATGACGAGATGGTCATGGCGTTGCCGCCGGCGATGATGGCCAAGGCCGTGGAAGGACTGCAGGCGCTTAAAGCCAGGGGAATCGGCTACCCCATCATGTATCTGGGGCCTCTGTGCGACCCATCACCGGTGCTGGTGCAGATATACCCCGAGTGGTGGGAGCGCCGCTAAAGCTTTAAATACCACTGGCTTGATTTATTGTTCGAGCTGTGCTAACCTTTAGCGGTAAAGGCGGTGACGGAGAGGAGTAGGGGGGATTTAAGGTCTCTAATGAAGCGAGTCTGGTCTGGTGAAAGCAGGCGTGACCGCCCCCTGAAAATCACTCCCGAGCTACCAACCGAACGGTGGACTGCAAGGCAGGCCACCTAGTAGACTTGGTCGGTGACGTCAGCCGTTATCATTGACGGGGGCATCAGTATGTGCCCTATAATTTAAGTGCCCCTGCCTGTGGCTGGGGAAGTAGGGTGGTACCGCGGGTAGATAAGTCCCGTCCCTAGAGGGCGGGTTTTTTAATATATAGAGGTGTTTATGTTTAATCCTGTTGACAGCAGGGTGAATTTTCCCCAGCTTGAGGAGAGTATCCTTGGCTTGTGGAAGAGTAAGAACGTCTTCCACCGTAGCGTGGAGTCCCGCAAAGATGGCCCCCGCTTTGTCTTCTTCGAGGGGCCGCCCACGGCTAACGGCAGTCCGGGGATACACCATGTTCTGGCCAGGGTTTTTAAGGACATTATCCTCCGCTACCGGGCGATGAAGGGCTGTTACGTCCCCCGCATCGCCGGCTGGGATACTCACGGCTTGCCCATAGAGCTGGAGGTGGAGAAGGCGCTGGGTCTTGCCAGCAAGAAGGATATCGAGGATTTCGGCATTGCCCAGTTTAACGCCCGCTGCCGGGAGAGCGTCTTCAGCTATCTCAAGGAGTGGGAGGCAATGACCGAGCGCATCGCCTTCTGGGTAGACCTTGAGAATGCCTATGTCACCATGAACAACGATTACATCGAGACCGTCTGGTGGGCGCTGAAACAGATGTGGGATAAAGGGCTAATCTACCAGGGCTACCGGGTTACCCCCCACTGCCCCCGCTGTGGCACCTCTTTGAGCTCCCACGAAGTTGCTTTGGGCTATAAGGACGACACCGAAGACCCTTCGGTTTACATAAAGTTTAGGGTCGTTAAAGGGCTACCCGACAGGTTAGCCAAGGGAAAGCCCGTTTTCTTGCTGGCCTGGACGACTACCCCCTGGACGCTGCCGGGCAACACGGCGCTGGCGGTAGCCGCCGAGGCTAAATACGCCGTCGTTGAAGTGGACGGTGAATATATAGTTTTAGCTGATGCTTTGCGCGAGCCGGCGGGGCTTGGCGAATATAAGGTGGCGGCCAGGGTGAAGGGGAGTGATTTGGTTAAGGTAGAGTATGAGCCTTTGTTTAACCCTCACCAGTTCGGTATAGAGCGCCGGCGCATGAGCTCAGGACTCCCGCTTCAAGATGCGGTGAAGGACTTAACCTACCCGGTAATCGCCACCGATTTTGTCTCCATGGATGAAGGCACCGGCATCGTCCACATTGCCCCGGCTTATGGTGAAGTTGACTACGATGCCGGCATAGAAAAGAACCTTAACTTTGTCCACACCGTAGACCTTCAAGGTA
>DAOUMQ010000179.1:0-4866 GCA_034410425.1 Dehalococcoidales bacterium
CAGGTGAAATGTATAGTGGGAGTGAATACGCAGCAGAATGCTCTTATCGCCGAAGGGCTTCCTCTACTCAAACGGGCCCTTGAGCTGGCCCGCCGCCTCGGCGAACCCCAGACATTCTGGTTTGCCGCTTGTATGTGGCTCATTTACGCACAGGCACCGCAGTACACCGAGGAGCGTTGGCGCCTGGCCGAGGAGCTGGAAGGGCAGTCACCTGTTGGCGTAAATGCAGAATCAGTCGGGATAACATTAATATTTATGGGCGGCATTTTCCTTGAATCCGGTCAGCGACAGCGTGCCGAAAAACTATTCAAAGATGTTAAAGAATTAGCCAAGCGCACCGGGCAATCTGTCCTGGAGTTGGTTTCGATGGGCGTGGATAGCATCATGGCTAGCCTGGACGGCTTTCTGGAGAATTCCATGGAGATAGCCCAGAAATCCCTGGCCCGTAGCGAAGAACTGAATCTGGCTCCTTTCGCCAGCTCGTCAGCACAATTGAGTATTAACACATTGCTTCGTCTGGGCAGAGCCGATGAAGCCCTTCGTTTGATGCCAGGTATGCCGGCGAGCCTTGTAAAGGTGATTTGCCAGGCATACCCCAACCCTGACCCTGAAGTGACGGGAATCCTGGACGCTATGATAGCGGCCCGTCCTGAAATTGTTTCCGACAAAGATGTGACCTGGCCTATTTTTGATACGGTCTTTCTGGAGGCGGCGGTGCTGGTTGGACACAAACAGGCGGCGGAGCTACTGCTGCGCCGATATGCTAACAGCGGCCTCCGCACAACCGGTGTCTTTGGCATGACGTGCGTGGACCGCCATCTGGGTGGGGCAGCGGCATTACTGGGCAGATACGATGAAGCCCGGAAATACTACGAAAAAGCGCTCAAAGTCACCACCGAGATGAAACTCCGCCCGGAAATAGCCCTAACCCGTCTCAACCTCGCCGAGCTTTTGCTGGAGCATTACCCCAAGGAAAAAGCGGCGGCGCTGAAGCACCTGGACTTCGCCATCAAAGAGTTCCGCGATATGAAGATGCAGCCCTCACTGGAGCGCGCCCTGAGGCACAAGGAGATTATGGGAGCGTAGGTCCCGACAACATAAAAGGCCAAGGGCAAGTTCGAGTCCTCCGCGGCCCACTACCCCACCACTCACCGTAATTTGAAAGCACTTAGTTTTACTATTCCCCTCACTACTAATATAATAGAGTCATTGCAAACCAGCGCTTTTAAGATTTTAGCCAAAGGAGTGAAAGAAAATGACCGAACTGAAATACGCCAAAAACATCATCACCGATACCAGACCTCTCCCTAAGGAGATATGGGAACGAATGCAGTCTCTGCCCGAAGAGGCCCGCACTGCTGTCAAAGCAACCCGCCTGTTATGGCTGGACGACGAGGTGGCTAAAGGGGCTTTTTACATGGAGGGGCTCTGGTTCTGGGAAGGCTCCCAGAAGATTTCTATGGAGGAGCCCCATGTACACGATTTTGATGAGATTATTGGATTTATCGGCACTAACCGGGAAGACCCGCATGACCTGGGGGGAGAGGTCGAGTTATGGCTGGACGACGAAAAACACATCCTCAAAAAGAGCTGCCTCGTCTTTATTCCCAGAGGACTGAAGCACTGCCCCTTGTTTTTCCGGCGGATTGACTCCCCTATTTTCTGGTTTACCATCGGCAATTCCAGCACGTACTCAAGGGAGTCCAAAGAATCGGTTAGGGCTTCAACTTCTCCGCGCTTACCAATGAGATATTTAGAGCTTCCAGAAGCTCTGCAAGCGCTGAAAGTCAATCATGCCGCTTTCGGCGATACATTCAATATCAACGCCAGCCTCAACGGCGGCGGCTACCGGGTTTAGGCCGCCGATTAGCACTATGCCAACCCTATTCAAGCCCACCGTAATCTGGCAGATTGGCTCGCTGGTGTTGCCCAGGGCATAAACGCCGCCGATGCCAACTTCCTTGAGAAGGGCTAGCTTCTCGTCAACGATGGCCCTTGCCTGAGCCGGTATTTCTCTGAAGTTAGCCAGTATCTTGCCGTTGCCGGTCCTGGCCGCCTGGTTGATGGTGGTCATACCGGCGCGAATATACTGCTCGGAGGGGTCAAGGGAGGTGCCGGCGTAGTTGATGATGGCGATAAAGCGCCTCGGCTTTGAATCTTTAACCTCGAGCACCCCTCCAAACCTGGAGTCTATAGGGACACCGGCCTTGAGCAGTACCCCGTTTATACCCACGCCGCAGACAGTGGCCAGGCCGATTTTGCCGCTGGGGACGACCACCGAGCCGAGTTTCTCCCCCTCAGAGGCTACCGCCACCAGGTCGCTTACGCAAATCCCGGCCTTGAAGACGTCGCTCATCGCCGCCAGGGCATCTTTGAACCTGTCCTTACTGATGAGGCAGGTATTTATGGGGAACAGCCCTTTTCGCTTTTGGGGGTCAAAGGTGGTCTGGAAGGCCAACAGCTCTAATTTATCAAGTATGAAACCGACCTGCTCCGGCGCCAGCGCCATCTTGAGCTCTTCCAGTCCTTTCTGGGTAAGCATCCTGCCGTCACGGCCCAGGGGCTGGGTGTAACCGCGCTCATCGGTTATCCTCAGGTGATACCTGACCGCCCTCTCGCTCAAGAAAATCCCGTGGCGCTCTAATTCCCGGGCGATGGTAATCGAGCCCAGGGGCTCCGAGGACTCGCTCAAGACCTTGAGGATGGCTATTACCTTCCTCTCTGCATCCGAGCCGACACTCTGTACCATGCCAACCTCTTTTCGGCTTCACTCAGCTAAAATCTACCGCCATTATACCACCATAGTATCAAAAGCTAAATAGCCCGTTACCCCATTCACAATATGGGCAGGTATCGTTTCAGCTCGTACTCAGTCACCTGAGTCCGGTACTGGTCCCACTCTATCTTCTTATTCTGGATAAACGCCTCAAAGACGTGCTCGCCGAGGGCTTGGCGCACCAACTGGCTCTTCTCGGTGAGCAGTATCGCCTCCAGCAGGCTGGCGGGCAGGGTGCCTATTCCCCGCTTATTTTTTTCTTCGGCGGTCATCTCGTAGACGTTTTCTTCTACCGGCGGCGGTGGCTCCAGACCCTTCTCGATTCCCTCCAGGCCGGCGGCCAGCATGACGCTGAAGGCAAGATAGGGATTGCAGGCGGGGTCGGGGGAGCGGAATTCAATCCTGGTCGCCTTCTCCCGTCCCGGGCGGTATTCGGGGACACGGATAAGGTCGGAGCGGTTGCGCCTTGCCCAGGAAAGGTAGACCGGCGCCTCGTAACCGGGGACCAGCCGCTTATAGGAGTTGACCCACTGATTGGTGACCGCCGTGATTTCCGGGGCATGTTGGAGCAGTCCGGCAATATAGTTCTTGGCTACCTTAGACAGATGGTATTCATCGTTCTTGTCAAAGAAGGCGTTACGCTCGCCCTTGAAAAGCGACTGGTGGACATGCATGCCGCTGCCGTTAATGCCGAAGACCGGCTTGGGCATAAAGGTGGCGTAGACGCCGTACTTCAGGGCGACCTCTTTGACCACCAGGCGGTAGGTCATCACGCTATCGGCCATGGTCAGGGCGTCGGTGTAGCGCATGTCTATTTCGTGCTGGCTTGAAGCCACCTCGTGGTGGGAATACTCAACGCCTATACCCATGTCCTCCAGGGCCAGCACCGTCTCCTTCCTCATATCGGTGGCGGCATCCCGGGGGGTCAGGTCAAAGTAGCCCCCCTGGTCCAGCGGCTCGGTGCTATCGGGGTCACGGAAATAGAAATACTCCAGCTCCGGCCCGACATAATAGGTATAGCCCATGTCCGCCGCCCGCTTCAGGTTCTCTTTAAGGACATATCTGGGGTCGCCCTTGAAAGGCTCACCCCCGGGTTTCAGGATATCGCAGAACATCCGGGCCACAGCCCGGTGCTCACGCGGTCTCCAGGGCAATAAGCGAAAGGTATCCGGGTCGGGCAGTGCCACCATGTCGCTTTCGTCAATGCGGGCAAACCCCTGAATCGACGAGCCGTCAAAGCCCATGCCTTCCTCCATCGCCCCCTCCAGCTCCTCCACGGTGATGGCAAAGCTCTTGAGTATACCCAGTATATCGGTAAACCAGAGCTTGATGAACTTAACGTCATGCTCCTTGGCCATCTTGAGGACATACTCTTTGCCTTCTTGCCTGCTTTTATTAGCCATTGTTACCTCCTTTTTAATACCTAGTTTAGATTGTCTAGATTGCGTTTTCATCTCTATCACCGGTGCGCACGCGCACTACATTCTCCACGGGCAGGACGAAAATCTTGCCATCGCCGGTCTCGCCCGTCCTGGCATTGCGGACGATGGCGTCTATGGCGGTGGGGACGTCCTCGTCAAGCACCACCAGCTCAATCTTGAGCTTGGGCAGCAAGTCCACCCGGTATTCTCCCACCCGCCACTGCAAGGGAATCCCCTTCTGCTTGCCCCGGCCGCTTACCTCGCTGACGGTCATGCCGAAGTAGCTGTTCTCTTCCAGCGCTTTCTTGACCGCACCCAGCCTCTCTTCCCGGATGATGGCTTCTATCTTCTTCATCGGAGCAAGCCTCCATAAGCCCTTTCGCCGTGCTGTGAGATATCCAGCCCCACCGTTTCCTCAGTTTGCCCTACTCTCAGCCCGATGGTAACATCGACCAGTTTGCCCAGAATCCAGGTGACAGCGAAGGCATAAGCACCAACCACAACAACACCGAGCAATTGCTTCAAGAATTGCATTCCATTGCCCAAGAGCAAACCATCAGCCCCAGCTGCGTTGACAGCCGCACTGGCAAAAATGCCCGTAGCCAGAGCACCCCAGATACCACCGATGCCATGACAGGCAAAGACGTCCAGAGAGTCATCCACGCCCCG
>DAOUMQ010000180.1:0-1568 GCA_034410425.1 Dehalococcoidales bacterium
CCAAATACGGGCACCTGGTAAAAACACTACCCATCCAGCAAGGAACCGGCGGCGCCAATGCCGAAGAACTGATATGGATGATAGGCAAAGATTTAGAGGGGTTCAATCTCCACTTTGCCTTGGGCCGCTACAAGGGAACCGGTATCTGGCACCCCTGGGCCGGGCCCCATGTCCACCCCGACAACGAGTGCCTGCTCTGCTTCGGGCACGACACCGATGACCCGGACTATCTGGGGGCGGAGTTGGAGCTGGCGCTGGGCAAGGAACAGGAAAAGCATACCTTTAACACGCCCTCGCTCGTTGTTCTGCCCGCCGGCCTGCCGCACTGCCCGCTGGTAACCAGGAAGGTCGAAAAAACTTTCGCCCACGGCCACGTTATCCTCGGCCCCGACAACGTGGTCGACTGGTGGCCCACCGACTCAAAACCAATGCCGACCTCAGGCTCGGAGTACAGCCACTTAATCAAGCCGCTTAAAGTCCAGAAGCCGCCCATGACCGAAGAGCTGACCTGGATTGGCGGCGACCAGCTTGAGGGCTTCCCGCTGAACCTGGTGGTGGGGCTATGCGCCGAGACCGGCCAGTGGTACCAGGGCAAGGGGAGCCAGGTGCACCCCTACGACGCCTGCCTCATTTTCTTTGGCCACGATACCGAGAACCTGGGTTACCTGGGGGCGGAAATCGAGGTCGCCATGGGTGAAGAACACGAAAAACACACTTTTAACGTCCCCACCGTGGTCATCGTGCCCAAGGGCCTGCCCTACCTGCCGCTGGAGGTCAAGAAGGTAGATAAACCCTTCGGCTTTATAATCTATAACCTCGGCCCAAAACACGAGGCCCGCTGGGTAGACTAATTATGAAAACCGTTGCCACCATAGCCGAGATGAGAAAACTAAGAGCCGAGCTTGCCGGGCCGGTGGGCTTTGTCCCCACCATGGGCTACCTCCACGATGGCCACCTCGCCCTGGTCAAGCAGGCCCGGGCCCAAAACCCCTCGGTGGTGGTCAGCATCTTCGTTAACCCCACCCAGTTCGGTCCCAAAGAAGACTTTGCCCGCTACCCCCGCGACCCGGAGCGCGACCTGGCCTTATTAGGGAAAGAAGGGACTGATGTAGTCTTTATGCCCACCGCCGATGAGATGTACCCGCCGGGGTTCGATAGCTGGGTGGAGGTGGGCAAGCTCACCGCGCGTTTGGAGGGCGCTTCCCGCCCCGGCCACCTGCGGGGGGTTACCACCGTGGTCGCCAAGCTGTTCAACATCGTCCAGCCGGACAGGGCTTACTTCGGGCAGAAGGACGCCCAGCAGTTGATAGTTATCAAAAAGATGGCGGCGGACCTGGACATGGACCTGGAAATAGTGGCCGTGCCCACGGTGCGCGAAGCCGACGGCCTGGCTATGAGCAGCCGCAACACCTTTTTGAACCCCGAGGAGCGCAAGCAAGCCGCCGTCTTATATCAGGCTTTAACCCTAGCGCAGAAGCTGTATTCCGAAGGGGAGCGAGACGCTAAAAAGATTCACCAGCAAATGACCGCCCTCATTGGGCAACAGCTTTTGGCAAAAATTGACTATG